>CAMOCI010000012.1 GCA_946610635.1 uncultured Clostridia bacterium
TTGGGAAGAAGCATTTAGAAAAGCAAGATTTTGTATTTCTTATGAAAATATTGATGAGTATAATTATAAACTTGCTGATGTATTTGCCAAAAATGGTATGACACAACAGTTATTTAATATTGCAAGAAACACATACGAAAAAGCTAGAAAGGATAATATTCAAACTCACATTTTAAATAAGCCTTTAAAAGAAAAGTCTTATTTGGAACAAATAGAAATTTTAAAAGATCAGACAAGAGAAAATTTAGAAGATTCAAAAAATATTTTAGAAAGTATTTTTAATAACGATTTTACTTACGAGTTTTTAGATAAGTCAGACCCAAGAAATGCTATAATAGGTAATTACTGTGATTGTTGCGCTATTATAGGTGGTGTTTTGTATGGAAGTGAAATTGCAAAAGCAACTATATTAGCACCAGATGTACAAAATCTTGTTATAAAAGATAGTAATAATGAAATTGTGGCAAAGGCTGCATTATATGTTAATAAAGAAATTGGTTATGTAGTGTTAAATGAGTTTGAATTAAATGAAAAATTTAAAAAGCACCAAATTGGCAACACAGGTTATTATAACGATGCGGAAGGTGGCAAGGCATATAAAAATCGTGAACAAATTTTCGATGCATTTATGCGTGGTATTAAAGATTTTGTTAAAGAATATGATAAAGAAAATCCAAATAAGCCCATTCAAAAAGTTAATGTTGGATTTGGATATAATAGATTAAAGCTTCAGTGCGAAAGATTTAAAGAAGACGTTGAAAATTTACACGTTCCTTTTGATTATGGTTTTGAAGATGCAACAAGTGATAAACAATATGTTTTATATGATAGAGAAGAAGAATTAGCAAAACAAAAAGAAAAGGAGTTAAAATTATGAAATTAACGCCTCATCAAACAAAATTTTTACAACTTACAACGGAGCTAGACATTAAAACAAGAGATTATAAAACACTCTGTGATAGATTAGATGAATTAAAATTGCAAAATCTCGATGCAAATTGTAAAGAGTATCAAGAACTATACACTTTGTTTTTAAAAAATTATGATGAAATTGTTGAGATTAATAAAAAATTAAAACTATTTAAAGTTGATAAAAAATAATATTTTAATTTTAATGAGCTCTTAAACTAAATGCCAAAGAAATTTGGCGTTTTTTAAATCTCACATATATATAATAAAAATGTAAAATAAATTATTCAAAAACTTTGATTAGATAATCAAAGTTTATTTATTTGTTTATTTATTTAACTATTTATATTTTGCTTTACTATTTAAATTGACAAAAAATAATATCAATGATAAACTTATTGCGAATTTGGAGAATATATGAAACAAGAGATTAAATTACTAATAAAAAATGCGTTTGATAAATTAAATATTGAATGTGGTGAAATTGATGTTTCTTTTTCAAAATTACCAGAACTTTGTGACTATCAAAGTAATTGTTGCTTTGCATTATCTAAACAAGTTGCCAAAGCACCATTTTTGCTTGCACAAGATGTGGTTAATAGCATTCAAAGTGATGACTATGAGTTTTTGGCAGTAGCACCTGGATACATTAATGTTAAAATTAAAGATGAAAAGTTTTCTAAAATAGCAAATCAGTTTTTAAACGATAAACTTTTAGGTGTTAAACAACATGATAAAAAGTTAAGAGTTGTTATGGATTATGGTGGCGCAAATGTAGCAAAGGAACTTCATGTTGGGCATTTGTGTTCACCTATTATAGGAGAAAGTGTTAAGAGATTATACAAACTTTTGGGGCATGAAGTTGTTAGTGATGCACATTTGGGTGATTGGGGACTTCAAATGGGTTTAACAATTTTGCAACTTAAAGAAGATGGCTATTTGGACTATTATTTTAATGGCACAGGTACAGAACCAGAAATAACATTTGAACTTTTAAATGTAAGTTATCCAAAGGCAAGTGCAAGAAAAAGTGTTGACGCAGAGTTTAAAAAACAAGCAGACGACTATACAAAATATATTCAAGATAAGTTGGAGCCATACTACACAATATACAAAAAAATTAGAGCAATGTCCGTAAAAACTATTGAAAGATTGTATAAGGAATTAGGTGCAACTTTTGATGTTTGGTATGGCGAAAGTTCTTGCGCCGATATTACAAATGATATTGTTGATATTTTTGTTAAAAAAGGACTCGCGAGAGAAAGTGAAGGTGCATTAGTTGTTGATGTTGCAAGAGAAGGCGAGCATATACCATTACCAAAACAAAGTGAAGATGAAGAGCAAAGATACAAAAATCCTATGCCCCCTGCAGTAATAAAAAAGTATAACGGTGCAGATCTTTATGCAACAACTGATATTGCAACAATTTATATGCGTAATCAAGAATTTAATAATCCGGATGAAATTGTTTATTTTACAGATAATAGGCAAAGTTTGCATTTTGAACAAGTTTTTAGATGTTGTAAACTAGCTGGTATATCACCAGAAAGTCAAAAACTATCTCACATAGGTTTTGGTACAATGAAGGGTAAAGATGGCAAACCTTTTAAAACCAGAGAAGGCACAACTGTAAAACTAGAAGATGTTATTAACTTACTTATAGAAAAATCCAGTGAAAAACTAAAATCTAACGGCTTGGAGCCAACAAGAGAATTAGCACTGCAAATTGGTATAGGTGCTATGAAGTATGGCGCGTTAAGTAATTTTGTTACTAAAGATTATGTTTTTGATTTAGATAGATTTTTATGCTTTGATGGTAAGACGGGGCCATATATTCAATACATGATTGCACGTATTAACTCAATATTAAACAAATCACAAGAAGAAATTGGCGATATTATAATCGAAGGCAAAGACGAAAGACAGATATTAATGGATATCCTAAAGCTTAATAGTTCTTATTATCAATGTTTTGAAGAAAAATCTATGAATTCACTTTGCACATCAGTATTTGATTTGGCTAGCAGTTTTTCAACTTTTTACAATAATCACAAAATATTAACTGAGCCTGATGAGCAAAAACGCAAAAGTTATTTGGCATTTATAACACTTGTTAAAAATGTTTTAACGCAGGCACTATATGTTTTGGGCATAGAAAGTCCAGAAAAAATGTAATAATTTACTAAATCTCAAATAAAACATATAAAAATATTGTATTATGATTGAATAACAAAAAAATGCACTTATATATAAGTGCATTTTTATTTAATTATAAATTTAATGTTAAAAATTCGAATTACTTGTTTTTTGTAGTATCAAAAATAACAAAAATTTTAATTATTTCTTTTATTTTATTTATTATTGTACTACTAAGTAGTATAATAAATCAGATTTGAAAAGTGAGGAGGAGTTATGAAAAAATTGGTGACTACAATTATTGCAGTTTTAATGGCTCTTTTTATGATTACTATTACTAATACTGCCAACAAGATTTTAGCTGTAAGTTTATCAGACAGCATAATCATGCAACTCACTGAAACTCACACAGATACTCAAACTGGAAAACTAACAATTAATGGCAGCGGAAAACTTGAAGCAAAGGCATATGATTGCTACGCTCTCGATGTTAGAAATGGTGCTGAATTGGTTGTTAATAGTGGTGACTTTATTGGAAACATAAGTGCTATTTATATAATTGAAGGAACGGCTACAATCAATAGTGGTAGTTTCTCAGTTATACAACCTTTAATTAATTCAGCAACAGGTCATCAAAGATTTACATTAAATCTTTTTGATGAAAACGGATTAAATGGCTCTGCAAAATTTGTTGTCAATGGTGGCTTATTTGAAAACTTTGATCCATCAAATAATGTAGCAGAAGGCGAAGGTACAAATTTTGTAACAGCTGGATGCACAGTATCACAAGATGGCAATTACTTTGTTGTTTCAAATAACTAATGAAACATAAATTGGCTATAAAATCAAAAAAAAATGGCTTGCAAATGCAGGTCATTTTTTTGTTTATTTTTTTATTCTTTTGATGATTTTTAGACAATGGCGTAGTGCTGTATCAGTTTTTATTATTGTTAAAGTTGAATTTAAAAAAATTCCAGCAAAATTGCCAGAATTTTAGTGGTCCCTCGGGGCGACTGCGAAAAGCAAAGTTGCCAGTGGCAAGTTTGCCGCACAAAGCGGGAGAAAATGTGCGTAAGCAATTTTCGGTCTGGCACCGACAGGTGTCGAACCCCTCCGTTTCGGGCATAAAGCCCTGCACCGCTTTGGCTACAAACAACAATACTTTGTTGTTTGCTAAACGCATCGCGCACTGATTAAGAGGTTCAATTTGAACTTGTTTTTTTATGTCTTTTTGAGTTATTAAAAATTAAGAAATCTATTATCTTACTAGGCAAAAGACAACAAATTATGTTATTTGATATTTTACTAAATTATCAAGTTTTATTTAAGATTTTGTAGTATTTTTTAGGCAGTTTGCAGAAAGTAGTCAAAATATTAAAAATTATCAAGTAAGTATTAATCTATTTGTTTTATTAATAAAATTTTAAAAATTTTTGAAACAGTATTGAAAACATTAAATTTATGTGTTATACTGACAATGATAAATATTTTGAAGTTAGGAGATAAGAAATGAAAATTTTATCATTATATGATTTGGTTAAAGAAAATACACAAAAAAATAACGAATTAATTATTTCTGTTACAGAACTTACAAAACAAAAAATTAACAAATATTATTATTCTAAGCGTCCATTTAATTTTACAAACTACTCAAAAATAATTGATAAATTAGATGATATAAATTTATATTATGAAATTGAAAGTTCAGATGGATTCAATTTGTTAGAGTTTAACGGAGTTAGATTTAAATGCATTGAGTTTGAAGGTGATAATAATATGAATTCATTAAAAAAATTTCAATCATTAGATGAATTAAACAGTAATTTTCAAACATGGATAGCTAACAGATATAAGTTTAAAACAGAAGTTAAAAATAAAGCAGATGAACTAGAAATAAGATTACTTAAATTACTCAAAAAAAAGCAAAAACAGCAAATCAAAGATAATGAAAAAGAAATTGAAAAGTAATTTAATTAAAAAAGAATTAATTAAGATATTAACTTCTATAAATTAAGCACGAAATTAAACTCGTGCTTTTTTGTGCAAACAAATTATTCAAAAGGTATTGAAAAAGGTGTTTTGGTGTGATACAATTTAACTAGAAAATATTAATTAAAAATTAAAATGTGTATAAAATAGAACTTTTATATAACATATAAACATATAAATGGGAGTTAAAATGTTTTTTGTAAAGTTTAATTGTATGTGGTGGCAATATGACGAAACCACACCAAAAGATGATGCTACATTATTTGGTATAAATGGAACAAGTATAAACAAAGACATAACAAATTGTGAAATTGTAGAAGCTAAAAGTTTTCAAGATCTAAACTGGAAAAATACAAAAGTTTGGGATGATAAATATAGCTATGGCTGGCTTGATAGAAAAGGCGTTTTTTATGGTTGTGATTATGAATATCACGAAAAACAAGCATATCTTGTGCACAAAACTGATTCTAATCAACTTGAAAAACTAGGGTGGATACATATATCTAAAATAAGCAAAAATGATACTTATTATTTTGCATCTTTTCACGGTGATTATAAAGAAGGTGTTTTACCTACTGAACAGCAAATGGAATATTTAATCAAACATAATTTGTTAACAAGCAGCATTAGAAAAGCTTATGAAAATGGCAACAGAGAAAAAGCAAGAAAATATGAAGAAGATTTTATATTTGAAAAATAGAGTTAAGCACGAAATCAATCGTGTTTTTTTTTGAAAAATCTGTAATGTGTGACTTTTAATTGTCGGTAACAAAAAAAACTAGGATAAACCTAGTTTGTGGTGGTCCCTCGGGGCGACTGCGAAAAGCAAAGTTGCCAGTGGCAAGTTTGCCGCACAAAGCGGGAGAAAATGTGCGTAAGCAATTTTCGGTCTGGCACCGACAGGTGTCGAACCCCTCCGTTTCGGGCATAAAGCCCTGCACCGCTTTGGCTACAAACAACAATACTTTGTTGTTTGCTAAACGCATCGCGCACTGATTAAGAGGTGCGATATAAACTTGTTTTTTGGTGCCTTTTTGAGTTATCAAACATTAAGAAAGCCCTTATTTTACTAGACAAAAGGACAGCAAATTGTGTTATTTGATATTTTTCTAAATTATCAAGTTTTATTTAAGATTTTGAAATAACTTATTAGACAATTTGAAATAAAAACATAAAATATTGATTGATTATATGAATTATGATATAATTAATTATTGATTTGGAATTTAAAAATTATGAAAGTAAACAATTATTTTTACCTAAAAAATTTTGAAATTTGGGAGTGATAATGATGAATGATTTTAAACTTGAAAGTGAATATTTGTTAGACGTTGAAAACAACTTGCAACAAATTGTTGATAAAAACAATTCACAAATTCAAATTTATGAAGAAGAATACAAAAAAGATTACATTGACTACGCTGATAAATCAACAGCTCCTGAAGTAAGGAAATTTTTGTCTGGACACTTGAAACAATTAGCTTCATCAATCGATTACCTAAACAATGAAAATTATAGATATGGTAAAGTTAAATATTCACCATATTTTGCAAAGATAAATTTAACAGAAGACAATGAGAATTTATGTTATTATATTGGGACAAAAAACATATCAAGTCATGAAAAACTTTCTGTTATTGATTGGCGCACACCAGTTTGCTCTTTATTTTATAATTCAAATTTAGGAAAGACTTCATATATTGCCCCACAAGGCGAAATTAATGTAGACCTGAAAAGCAAAAGACAATTTAAAATTGAAAATGCAAAACTATTGAACTATTATGACATAGATGAAAATTATTGTGATGATATGTTAAGAGAGTCCCTAAATCAATCATCAAGTCCTTATATGAAAAATATTGTATCAACTCTTCAAAGTGAACAAGACAAAATTATTCGTGAAGATGTTAATACATCAGTAGTCGTTAATGGAATTGCTGGAAGTGGAAAGACTTCTATTGGTATGCATAGAATTGCATATCTTTTGTATAGAGATAGAGAAAATTTAACAAGTAAAAATGTACTTGTGATCTCTCCCAATAAATTATTTACTGAATACATAAGTCATTTATTGCCAGAACTTGGAGAAGAAAACGTAACAACGAAAAATATTATAACAATATTTAACGAATGTTTACAGGGAATAGGATTTTCAAAAGAAAAAAATGTTATGATTGAAAGCATTATATCGGGCAATGAAATAAGATATAACGAAAGCGCAAAAAAATACAAGTATGATTTCCTTGAAAGTTTAGATGAATTTTTACAAAACTATAATTCACAAGAAAAAATACAACAAGATATGAAAGTGTCAGGTAAGTTATTGCCTGCTGAAATAATAAAAAAATATTACTTTAAGCCAAATCAAAATGATATAAAGAAGTCAATTGATATTACTGCTGACAGAATTATCAGCGAATATTTCTATCGCAACACAAATAGTTCACAAAGAAAAATTAAAGAACAAATTTTATCATATTTTTATAAAAAAGTATTTAGTGATGATATTGTAAAGATTTATCAGCAATTTTTATTAAAAAATGGATATTCATCTAATATTTTTGATGTCAACTATATA
The DNA here is from genome assembly GCA_946610635.1 of uncultured Clostridia bacterium. Classification (GTDB taxonomy): domain Bacteria; phylum Bacillota; class Clostridia; order Christensenellales; family UBA1242; genus UBA9845. Next base: position 7,613 of record CAMOCI010000012.1, read on the forward strand.
AATTTTGAAGATATGCCAGCACTTGTATATATAAAATCAAAAATTTTAGGTATTGAGAAAAACAATTTTATTAAACAAGTTTTTGTAGATGAAATGCAAGATTATGATGCGATATCAATTGCTTTAATGAAAGAAATATTTCCAGTAGCCAATTTCACTATGGTTGGTGATTACGAGCAAAATTTGCTTTTTGCTGATAATAATTCAAAAGCAATAAGTAAAGTGTTTGAAAATGCAAAATTTTTTGATTTAACAACTAATTATCGTTCAACTTCAAACATTTCAAAATTAGCTTGTAAAATAGTAAACAAAACATACAAAAGCCATTTTATTCGAGAAGGTGAAGAACCTAATATTGAATATACAAAAGATTTTGCTGACAATGTTGATAATATTAAAAACAAGATATCCGAATTAAAAACGAAATATGAAAGAATTGCTATTGTTTGTAAGTCAAACGATGAAGTTTCTAAGTACGAAAAGTATTTACCAGAGTGCTATACATTAACAGAAAATAAAATAAACATAGAAATTGATAAACCGATATTAACCAGCGTCTTTTATGCAAAAGGTTTAGAATTTGATGCTGTAATACTACCAAATGTTTCAAATGAAATATATAACGGAGATATCGATAAAAACATTTTGTATGTTGCTACAACCAGGGCTATGCAAAAACTTGATGTGTTATATATAAAAGAAAAATCGGAAATTATAGATTTCTAAATATTTTACAAAAAATTTATGAGATTATGATAAGATTTAATGATAAATACTTTGAATATTTAAGGCAACTAGAAGAACGCAGACGAAAGCAAAAAGATAACGAAATTGAAATGTAAATAATCTATGACTTTTTTTAAAATTATGATATAATATAATTATGGAAGAATTAAAGTTAGTAGAATTAAATGTGAGCATGGGAAAATTAGAATACGATATGTTTCAAGAAATACCTGCCAAAGAAAATGGTTCAACAAACTTATGTAGTGGAATTCCTTATGAAAATTTCACTGCATACTTAGAGAACCAATTAGCAAGGAAATATAATCCAATATCTGATTTTGATACTCCTACAATTATATACATTGCATACTTAAAAGAATTACCAATCGGTTATATTGGAATAAGGACAGAAATAAATGATAATTGGAAAAAATGGTCTGGAAATATTTTTTACACTATTAGACCTAGCAAACGAAATAAAGGTTATTGCACACAAATATTGGGAATGGCGATACAAAAATGTTATGAGTTAGGAATAGACCCAATTTATATTCAAGCTAATCAAAATAATATTTATTCACAAAAGGTAATTGAAAAGAATGGTGGTAAATTATATTTAAAAAATGAGACATTTTATTATATTATAAAAAAAGACTGAGAATAGAAGAAATCTCAGTCTTTTTTTGTTTATTGAGTTAAAAAAATACTAATTTTTTTTCAATTTTATTAGACAATTTGGCATTTTTTATTAGACAGTTAATTATAAAAATATAATAAAAAAACCTAGTAAATACTAGGCATTTGTGGTGGAGCTGAGGGGTGCGACGCGTAAAGCAAAGTTGCCGGTGGCAAGTTTGTAGCCAGCGAATGAAATGAACGACAAGCGTGAGCAAATTTGTAATTTGCGAAGAGCCCTGAGAGTGAAGTGAAACGAAACGGTGGGAACCCTTGGGTTTGAGTCCACGAAGAATAAAAAAAACTAGGAATAACCTAGTTTGTGGTGGACCTTCGGGGACTCGAACCCCGGACCCACTGATTAAGAGGTGTATTCAAAACTTGTTTTTTTTATGTTATTTTTGATTAAAAAAACTTAAAAATTCCCTTATTTTACTAGCCAAACAAGTGATATTTTGTGTTATTTGTTATTTTTTAATATTAACTACTTTTATTTAAGACTTTATATGATTTCATTAGACAATTCAAATATTTACTATTTTAGAAATAATTCATTTACGTTTAATATGAGTTTTTACTATAGAATTGTACTTAATTAAATAATCTTGGATATTATTATTTAATTTTTGCGATTAATATAGGCATTCTATCTTGCATTTTATCATCTTCTATAACACTAATGTCGTACAAATTTGACATTTTACACTTATTAACAATATATTCTCTCCATTCTTTAGCACTATTACAGTTTACATCTTTATTATTTGGTTGTATTTCACAAGGACAAAAATATAAAATAAATGATTTATTGTATTTTATACAATTATCAACTATATTTTCAGTTATTTCACAAGGTCTAAATGCTACAATTAAATCATAGTATGAAAAATCAAACTCGTTTTTTAAGTTACATTTAATACAATTTGTTCCCTTGTAAGAATCAAATATAAACTCATTATTTAAACAATCTACTCTACAATCTTCATACTCTTTTATTATACTTCCTAAGATAGGTATTTTCCCAGATGCACATTCTAAAATTCTTTTTTTATTTAATTTAAAAAACTTTTTTATAATTTGATAAAAATTGTAATAAGCACTGTCTTCATTATTAATTAGATTTAAATGACAATATATTTGATCTACATCACATGTGTATCCATATTGTATTTTTTTTATTATTCGTTCATTTAAATATTCTAAATAAAAATCTTTATGTTTTAACATAAAATCAATAACTTCTTTCATGTATTATATTTTAGTATAAAAAATCTATTTTTTCAAACATATTGACAATTATTTTTATATTTGATATACTTCCCATGTAATTCATCGTGAATTATAAGCAATGTAGGAGGATATTTACATGAGCATAAAAGTTACAAAATTAGCAGAAGTAAAATTTTCATGCCATGTTGACCAAAATTGCTAATATTTAAAATGACCAAAACATAAGTTTTGGTCTATTTTTTAAAAAAATTTT
>CAMOCI010000013.1 GCA_946610635.1 uncultured Clostridia bacterium
TAAAAAAAATGGGTATTGACTTTATACGCACTGATGTTGGTGACCATTTTGTTGAAGCTGAACTTGCAAGTAGCGGTATGCAACTTGGAGGTGAGCCAGCAGGGCATATAATTTTGCACGATTATGAAAAAACAGGAGATGGAGTTTTTTGTGCTACGCAATTATGCAAATTTTTAAAAATGACAGCAGAGCCATTAAGTATGCATGCAAACTTGCAACTTGTTAAGCAACATAGTTTAAATTTAGAAACAGAGAAAAAAAACCAAATTGCAAAAGATAAAGGTTTTACTTATTTAATTGAAGAGCAAAAAATTTTGTTAAAAGGCAAAGGCAGAATTATTGCAAGACCTAGCGGAACCGAAAATTTGATAAGAATAATGATTGAGTGTGATAATGAAATTTTGGTAAAAAGTATTTTAAAAAAAATAAGAAATTTTGTAGAAAACTACAAAAATTACTAAAAAATAATAAAAAAACGTTAAAAAATTATAAATTTCATTAAAATTTTAAACATATTTATTAATTAATAAATTAATAAAAGTGCAACAAATCAATAAAATAGCGTTTTGATTTTTAAAAAATGTCACAAATATTTTGCGTTTGTGACTTTTTGATGTAATATATAACTATGAAAATTTTGCGTAAACAATTAGATAAATTAGAAAGCCAAAACAAGTACTCGGCATTGTTTTGCTTTGAAGAAGAAGATTTTGAAAGTTATGGTCTAAAACCATGTTCTATTTTAAGTGTTTTTCAATTTGTTAGTTTGGAGCATGCCATTAAACTTGGCGTTGGTTTTAATGATATAATTAAACAAAATTTGCTGTGGGTTACTATGCGTATAAAGTATCAGTTGCTTGGAAACATTTTGCCAAATCAATACCTTAAAATTGTTACATATCCAAGTGGTAAAAATATGATGGAGTATGACCGTGACTACATAATTTTTGACGAAAATGGCAATATGCTTGCAAAAGGCCAAAGCAAGTGGTGTTTGATTGATACGCAAACAAGACGTATCAAACGAATGATTGATTGTCCAGTTTTGGAGAATATTCCAACTGTTTTTGAAGGTAAATTTTTAAAGACTGACGCGTTTGAGCCATCGTGTTGTCCAGATTTACGTTATGGAGTTAAGCATGATGATATTGATAACAATGGCCATGTTAACAACATTGTTTATGCGAAAATTTTAGATGAACTTTTGCAAAGACAATACAAAACTATAAAGTTTTTTCAAATAAATTTTTTAAAAGAATTAGTGTATGGTGATATGATAGATGTTTATACCAAGCCAGAAAATAATGCTGTAACTTTTGTCGGAAAAAAATATTTAGGAGAAACAAGTTTTTCTGCATACGTTGAGTTTGGAGAGTAAAATAGCAATGCCACTGTCATTCTGAACAGCATAGCGACAAAAGAATCTCAACAATATTAAATTTATGTAAATTAAAAAATAATATAATTTAGCAAAAAAACTATAAAAAAAGTGCAAAAAATATTAAATTTTAGTACTTTTTGATTAATTTTTATCTTTACTTATAAAAGCAAAATGTTCATTTTTAATTTTAACTTTATATTTTTGGTTTGCAAAAATTGTTTTTTTACTAAATATTTTTGCTGTTTTTTGTTCGCCGTTTTGGTTAATGTATGTTGTGTCATAAAATTTAAAGCCTAAAATGTTTAATAAAGGATTGATAAAATATAAACCACAATTTATATACACAATGGCAATAAAAATTAATATTATCAAAAATATAAAAAATTCGTTAAAATATGATATATCTAATGGTATTGCAAACATAACAAAAAGCGAAAAATATTGTAAAAAATATTTATCTGTTATATCTTGTGCGCTAACAACAGTTATTTGCAATATTTTATCTCTATTAAAAATAGTGCTCCACAAAATGCCAATTGTGCCAAGCGCAATAAAGGTGCAAAGCAGGCAAAAGGTAAATGTATTTAAAAAATTCCAAGTTAGGTTATTGTTTAAAATATCAACAAGCAGCTTTACTGCAAGCAAAAAAAATAAAGGAATAAACGCTGAGAAATATAAGAATAAATTTTTTAAAAACTTCATATAAAAATTTTTGACTATTTTTTTTTTATTAATACAATATGGTACTTTTACGCATTTTTTTATATTTTTTTTAATATTTTTGATATATTTTAAAAATATTTTTTTGTTTATTGTAAAATTAAGGCAAAATTTTAAAAAATTTTTAATTGCAAAACATATTGACATTTTTATTGTTTTGTGTAAAATATATATCAAGTTAGCCAGATGGTCGCGGGGAGTAATCCACGAGGAAAGTCCGAGCATCGCAGAACAGAGTGCCGGTTAACTGCCGGTGAAGGTGACTTTAAGGAAAGTACAACAGAAAACATACCGCCTACCACTCCTTTTTTTAAAAAAAATTGGGTAGGTAAGGTTGAAAAGGCGAGGTAAGAGCTCACCGGTTTGTTGGTAACAGCAAACGCATTGCAAACCCCACTTGATGCAAGGTAAAATGACGTATAAGTTGTTCGCTTTGTCATATACACCGCTTGAACATATCAGAGATGTTATGTCTAGATAGATGACCATTTAATACAAAACTCGGCTTACAGACTAACTTAAAACTCACTCGAGCCCCCTCGGTGAGTTTTTTTAGTTATAAACTATCTTAATTTTTCCCATAATCATAAATAATTAAAATATAGTTATAGTTCACACACTTGCAAAAAGAATATATTTATGGTATCATATCAAGGCTAGTTTAAGGGGAGTTATGGAAAAGTTAAAATTAACAAATACTTTACATGCTATTATGTATAACCAAAATGATTATTTACAAAATCAAAAACACATTTTATTTAACTTACAAAAAATTATTGATAGCTTTGATTTTGACGAAAACATGGAACAATCAAAAGAATATTTGTATAACTTAAATAGTGATATTTTTATTAACAATGGCAAAGTAAAAATTTTTGTTTTATATCAAAACAAAACTGCAATTTCATTTGTTGTTTTAAAAAATCGCAAATTAGATTTACTTTGGACGTATTTTGATTACACAAAATTGGGTTATGCAACAATACTTTTAAGAGCAATGTGTGTAATGCTACATAGGCAAAACGAGTTTAAATTTAGTGTGAAAGAAAATGATAACAACCTGATTTTTGCTTCTTTGCTTAATAGTTTTAAAAAGGTAGATGGAGTTAAGTTTAACGAAAAAACCATAAAAAATGGCGAAAAAATACTAAATTTTGATATAAAAAGCATAAAAATTGATGAAATATTGGCAAATATTCAAAAAATTGCTTTATAAAAATTAAAAAAAGGTGAAGACGATATGATACAAGTTAGTAATGTAATGCTTCAATTTGATGGCAAAAAATTGTTTGATGATGTTAATTTAAAATTTACAAAAGGGAATTGCTATGGAATAATTGGTGCAAATGGAGCAGGCAAAAGTACATTTTTAAGATTGCTTACTGGCGACTTACAACCAAGTCGTGGTGATATTTTTGTTAGTCCAAACGAGCGTATGAGTGTTTTAAAACAAAATCAGGAAGCGTACAACGATAAAACTGCTCTAGAAACTGTGCTTGCAGGTCACAAAAGGCTTTATGAAATTATGAAAGAAAAAGAAACACTTTATGCAAAGCCAGATTTTAGTGAAGAAGATGGAATAAAAGCTGGAGAACTTGAAAATGAGTTTGCAGAACTTGATGGCTGGGAAGCAGAAAGTAATGCAGAATCACTTTTAAACAGTTTGGGCATACCAACAGAACTTCACTATACTTTAATGGCAGATATAGACCCAAAAATTAAGGTTAAAATACTTTTGGCACAAAGTTTGTTTGGTAATCCTGATATTTTAATTTTAGACGAACCTACAAATAACTTGGATGCAAAAACTATTATGTGGCTAGAAAACTTTTTGCTTAACTTTGAAAATATTGTTATTGTAGTTAGTCATAACCGTCACTTTTTAAACAAGATTTGTACAAATATTTGTGATGTTGACTATGGCAAAATTAATATGTATGTTGGTAACTATGATTTTTGGTATGAAACAAACCAATTACTTCAAAAACAGGCGCGTGACCAAAACAAAAAAATGGAGCAAAGGGCAGAAGAGTTAAAGCAGTTTATAGCACGTTTTAGCGCAAACGCATCAAAATCAAGGCAAGCAACAAGCCGTAAAAAAGAACTTGAAAAACTTACGCTTAATGATATAGTGCCTAGTAGCAGAAAGTATCCTTATGTAGATTTTAAAATGCCACGTGAAATTGGAAATGAGATTTTGACGGTTGAAAATTTATCTAAACCGGGACTTTTTGAAAATGTTAGTTTTATTGTAAATAAAGGAGATAAGATTGCGGTGCTTAGTGATAACTCACTTGTGCCAACTGCATTATTTAATATTTTGGCTGGTGAAGATGAAGATTACACTGGTGAAGTAAAGTGGGGCAAAACAATTACAACTGCATATCTGCCACAAAACAACAATAGTTATTTTGAAAATATTGACCTTAACCTTGTCGAGTGGCTTGGGCAATATTCAAAAGAGCGTGATGCAACATTCCTTCGTGGTTGGCTTGGTAGAATGTTATTTTCTGGCGATGATGCACTTAAAAAAGCAAAAGTTATCTCGGGTGGAGAAAGAGTTAGATGTATGCTATCTCGCATGATGTTAAATTCTGGAAATGTGCTTTTGATGGACGAGCCAACAAATCACCTAGATTTAGAGAGTATAACAGCACTTAATAATGGTATGATAAATTTTAAAGGTAACATTTTGTTTACTAGTCACGACCAAGAAGTTACTCAAACAACAGCAAACAGGATTATGGTTATTAATGGCACCAAAACTTTTGATAAACAACTAACTTATGATGAATATTTAGAAAGTTTATATGCTGATAAAAAGTAACTTTGATATTTAAAATAAAAATTTATAATTTTATAATAAATTTTAATAAATATTAAATTTTTTATAAAACATAAAAATCTCGCAAAAAAGCGAGATTTTTTAAAAACGTAGTTATAAAACCAAACGAATATAATATTAACATTTTTATTTCTATTTATCAAAAAATAATTAATTATTGATTAATGTTTGCAAAGTTTGTAGTTGACTTTTTAAATTTGTGTAAACAATTATTAGCGTTGATTTTATTTGATTATCTGTTGTTTTGTTTAAAAGTCTAAAAACAAGGTTGTGTATATGATACACTTTGTCGTACATTTGTTGCAAAGCTTTTTTGTAATTTCGTGAAATATTAGAGCCACCACTTGTAAAAAATGGTACTTTGTTATTTTGTGCAGTTCTGCCATAAATGTTAAGCATTGCAAGAGATAATATCTCCATTTGGTTTTTTAAACTTGTGATTGTAGATAAATCACTTTGTGGAGTGATATTTTCTAGTTTTCCATACATTTTTATTGCTTTTAACATTTCAATATATATTCGGCGTGTTAAAAGCCTATTATTAAGTTCCGGTGTAAAATATCTTTTTTTTGGCTCAATTGGCACAAATTCAAATTCTAATGTTGGCAAATTTTTTGGCATGTTTGGCAGCAGCGCTTCAAAAACAACTTCGCTAACCTGTTTTGCATGCACTTTTTCCATACTTTCAAAATCATCAACATTTTTGTATACATTAACATTTTTTTCACTTTCTTTGTTATTTTGGGTTTTTATATCATTGTCCAATGTTTCTATTAAATTTTTATTGTCAAAAAGTATATTTGTTTCTTGTATTTCTTGTGCAACTGTTTCTTTGTTCTTTAATTTTTCGTTATTATTATTTTCTTTTTGCGTTTCATTTACATTTTCAGTCATAAATACTCCTTTTTATATTTTATTGCAAAGGGTTAGTTTATATGATATATAAAATGAATTAATTTTTGTTCTATATTGTAAGTGTAATTATTTAACGTATACGTAGTTAGTTTTATGGTCACTTAAAAGTTTACAACTCCCAAAAAGTTAATAATTCCTGCATATATGGAGTAACACATTTTGTTCATGTATTCAGGGGCGTTAAGCAATTTTTCTTCTTCTTCATTACTTAAAAATCCGCATTCTACAATCACGCCTATTGGTTTTGTGTTGTTTAAAATGTAATAATCACCTGCAAGGGTCAACTCTCTTGCATTATCAAAGTTCGCAACCAAAATATTTCTTATACTATCTGCAAGTTTTTTGCTATCTTCATCATCTTGTTCAAAAAACACCTGTGCGCCGTTTTCACTGCTTTGTGTAAATTTATTCATGTGAATAGATACAAGAATTTGCGCACCACTTGAGTTTATTATTTCAGCCCTTTTTTGCATGTCATCAATTTTAAAACTATCTGAATCAGTGTCTGCAAGGCAGTTTTCTTCAGTTCTTGTTTGTATAACATTAATGCCAAAATCGGTTAAATATTTTTCTAACGTTTTTGCGTATTTTAAATTAATTTCACTTTCTATGGTGCCGTTTTTGCCAACACTTCCACCATCAGGTTTGCCATGACCTGCATCTATAACAATAGTTATGCCTTTTGGTATAATAACATTTGTTTGTATTGCATTAGAAACCACAAAACCAAAAGTAAATATCAACACCAAAAATACGCCAAAAAGAGCAATCATTTTTTTATTTGTAGAGATTTTCATATTGTATTATATTCAAATATTTCTACAACTTGATATATTTTTAAAATTGTAAATATTTGTTTGATTTTATACCTTTATTTTAAAACATTTAATTTAATTTACAAAACTTGATATTGACAAAATCTAGTGTATAAGTATAATAGTATTATATGGAACTAAAACTTGATATAAAAGAACATAAGCTTACCAAAACTTTACCACAAGTTTGGCTAACACCAGATAGAGATATACCAGAAAACGAAATGTTTGTTTTGGAAGATTTTTCTGTATATGCAAAGAAATTATATGCAAGTTTGTTAGGAATTAAAAAATTTTATCAAGATAAATTTAATAAAAATAATACTTATACAATAGACGAATATTTGCAATTATTTGATAGTGCGTATAATAAAATTTTAAATGTTTTTGTTCCTACCACTCAAGCAACAAAAATAATATCTAGTGACAAAACTTTAAAACAAAAAGATTATAATGCAGAAACTAGATTTTTATTATTAGAAAAAGTTTTGCAAAACAATAATAATTTTAAGTTTGATGAAAATAATAATTTAATAGGTTTTTCAGATGAAACGTATTTAAAAATTAAAAATAAAGTAAAACAACTGTTTTTGATTGAAAAATTATGTTCGTTTACCACAAGAGAGTTTTGGAAAGAAGAAATTACAAGTTTTGAAGATTTAGACTTAAATAAGCCGTATAAAATTTTGGTTAAATGTGTTTTAAAAGATGGTTGGAGAAAAGAAGGCAAGTCTAAAAAATTAGATAATTTTATGAAGAGTAAAATTTTTAATTCAACATCGTTAATAGATAATAAACACTTTTATAACACTTTTTTTGCTTTTACAAGCCAGTATGCATTACTATTAATAGATTATAGTGATAAAGATTATGTTTGTGCAAGTGCAAAAGATAGTTATAGCGAAGAAGTTATTGATAACAAAAATTTGCTTGAATTCAAAAGAGTTTTTTCTGACATTTTACTTCAAAATGAAATTAATGAAAACCAACAAAATCACAAGTTTTATGCTGAAGCAGTTGAGTGTGAAACACCACAAAATATATTAGATAACATAGAACTTTATACAGAAGTTAATATGAAGCATATAAAACCCAAAGCAGTTATAGTACCTAATTATGATAGCATTGATTTTGCAAAGCAAGTTGCAAAAGAGTATGGTGACTTACCAGTTATAATGCAATATGAAAAAAAATAAATCAGCCATAGTCACTGACTTTTGAAACATGCCAAATAATTAACACTTTAACTTGAAAAAGTTAGAGTGTTTTTTATTCTCTCTTAACCAGCCAACAAAACGGATATTATGCTGTTGTCATAGGTTGTCGTTGTCATCTTAATATTTACAATTACATGAAATGCACTTTAACCTTGACAACAAATAATATTCGTTTAAACTAAAAAACAAAGAGAAAAAAAGGGTGTCGTGCGAATGCTAACGCCAGCACACACTCTTTCTTCTAACTAAGTTATTTTATGGGTGCTTGTCTTCGGTGGATCGAAGCGACACCGACTTGTATCAAGACAAGCACACGCCACAGTGCCATTTTAATTTTTATTTATCGCTAACCATATTTTTTTTAAATGCTATAATTGTTAAGATTATACTACCAAACATAAATATTAAGATAGGAATTAAACCTAAGATTGCAATGTTATCAAAAGAATAAGCTAATCCTAATGCGTTTGTTGAATTTGTAATTATTCTACCAATATAAACTGATGGGTAAAATGGTAAAAATCTACAAAATGATTCAAAAGCACCCATAGTTTCAATTGGCATCCAGCAACCACCAAGTATTCCAGAAAAACTTATAAATACAGAACAAATACCAGGTGCTGATTTATCATTAAATATAGTTCCAAATAATATTCCTAAAAATATATTTGTAATAAGTATTGGCAATTGAGAAATAATTAAAAGGACAATATTACCAATAGTTATAAAGCCAATATTAGATATTAGAGAAATTATAAACCCAGTTATTATACAAACTCCTGTTTGTAATAATCCAATAAATAAACCAACAAGGGAATATCCTAATATAAAATGATAGGATTTCATTGGGGAAGAATATAGTCTTTTTAAGAAGAATGTTTGTTTGTCTTTTGATACAATAATGGCAAGAGTTAACATAACAAAAGAATACGAAAATACAATTATTCCAGGAAGTAAAGACAACACTTCAAAAGTAGGAGTATGCCCATTTGAAAACTTGTTGATTATATAAAACAAGAAAAACATTGCAATAGGAAACCCGATACAAAAAACATATATGATGGGGTCTCTTAAAATTTCTTTTAAATTTTTTTTATAAAAATTTACAACTTTATTCATTCTTTGCCTCCACTAACTTTATAAAAGCATCTTCAAAGTTTTGTGTGTTTGTTATTTGCTTTATTTCTTCAATAGTTCCTGTTTTAAGTAATTTGCCATTTGATAATATGGCAACTCTATCACACAAATTTTCTATTTCTTCTAAGTAGTGTGAAGTTAATATAATTGTAATGTTTTTTTGTAGTTTCTTTATAATATTCCAAAGTTCACGCCTAGCAAAAACATCTAAACCAAGTGTCGGCTCATCAAGAAATAAAATTTTTGGTTTTGAAATTAGCGCAATTGCAATCGATAATCTTCTTTTATAGCCACCAGATAAAGTTTTTGCTCGTTGATTTATAACTTCATTTAGATTAAAAATATCTACAATTTCATTTATTGTATGCGCATCGTTATTGTTGTATATGTTTGCAAAAAACTCCAGATTTTCTTTTACAGTTAAGTTATTTGCTACTGATGTTTCTTGTGGTGATATATCGATTATTTTTTTAATTTTATCAATCTCTTTATCTAAATTATAATCATTGATTGTAATACTTCCACTCGTTTTTCTTGTCAAACCACAAAGAATTTTAATTAAAGTTGTTTTTCCGGCACCATTTACACCCAAAAGCCCAAACAATTCGCCTTCTTTAATTGTTAGAGAAACATTATCTAATGCCTTTTTAGTTTTATAGTTCTTGCAAACATTTTCGATCGTTATAATATTCATACAATAAAACTCCTTATTGTTTTAATACCTTATCTGTTAAACTATCAATAACATCTGCTTTTAGTAAAGCAATACCTTTTTCCTTATCACAAAGAACAATAACAGAATCTCCTGGATTTATATCAAACATATTTCTTATCTCTTTTGGTATGACAATTTGTCCTTTTTCTCCCACTTTACAAATACCAGCATATTTGTTTTTATCAGTTTTAACTTTTTCCATTTTAAACTCCTTTTGTATAATTAATTATACTTTTCATACTGGTTATACTATTGTTCAATCGTTTTGTCAACTGATTAACAAAAAAAACACCTTATCAATTACGATAAAGTGTTTTTAGAATTATGACACCAGTTTTAAACTGGATAACCAGTGTTCCGCTTTTTTATTTTTCTTTGGTCGGTTCAGTTTTAAGTCCGTTGAAGTTTGTGTTTAGTTGGGAAAGTTTTTGTGGAGTGTAACTGTCAATATTGAATTGCAGGTCGTCGATTAATGCTTGCCATGGTTGTGGTTGGTAAGTTTGTGCATTTAGATTATTTAAACTGTGTGCAACGCCAAAACAAGTGGCGATAGCAATTGATTCAGCAGCACACTTAGCATTTTTTGGTATAAATGTTTGGTTGTCAATTTCGCAGGGATTTAGTTCCCAATTTTTGTTGAAACTGACACATTTAATATTGTGGTCGTTATAAATTAAATGAAAGCCGCGGTGTTCGGTATCAATTAAATTACTGGAAATGATTTG
>CAMOCI010000014.1 GCA_946610635.1 uncultured Clostridia bacterium
TAAAACTACCAAATCTTTTGCTTTATACCCTTTTGCCATAATACCTAACCTTTGTATTGTATTTAAATAAAATAGATTTTTAAAACTAACACATAACAAATTATATCTAATTTTGTGTTATTTATAAAAATTGCCAATTTGAGTATATCACAATAAAATAATAAATTAAAACAATTTTTTTAAAGTTTTTATATATTTATACAAAAATAGCGCATTTTTTTTCTTTTACAACATGTGAATTATTAAAATATGCATATTTATTCATATTTATGTATTTTTATGATTGCAATAAACTTTAAAAATAATATATTAATGATATAAATCTATATTTGCGTAAATTTAAACAATATTGCATATAAATATATTATGAAAAAAATTATTTTTACTGGTGGTGGTACTGGTGGTCACATCATGCCTAACCTTGCGATTATTGATAACATTAAAGATAAATATAAAATTGAATACATAGGTAGTATTGATGGAATGGAAAAGGATATTGTTTCCAAAATTTTACCCTATCACAGCATTACAACTTGCAAGTTAAAAAGGTCACTTTCAATATCTAATTTACTAATACCTTTTAAACTAATAAAAGGAACTATTGAAGCAAAAAAAATTTTAAAACAGCAAAAACCAGATTTGGTATTTTCTAAGGGTGGCTATGTATCAGTGCCGGTTGTGCTTGCATGTAAAAGTTTAAAAATACCAGTAGTTAGTCACGAGAGTGATTACACTCTGGGGCTTGCAAATAAATTTACAAGCAAATTTTCAAAAGCAGTTTGCACAAGTTTTGAAGACACAGCAAAAAGTTTAAAAAATGGAGTTTACACTGGTAGCCCGATAAGAAATGAAATTTTACAAGGCAATGCAAACAACATTAAAAAAACTTTAAACTTTAAAAATAACCTACCAAACTTGCTTATTATTGGTGGCAGTTTAGGTAGCCAAAACATAAATAATATTATAAAAAATAACGCAAAAGAAATTAGTAAAAAATTTAACATTATCCATATTGCTGGCAAAAATAATGAGATAAAAAGCGACATAGAAAACTACAATGTTATTAACTTTGCAAGCAACATTCAAGATTATTACGCTACTAGTGACATTGTTATAACTCGTGGTGGAAGCAACGTTTTGTTTGAATTACTCGCACTTAAAAAACCCATGATTATAATTCCCCTAGAAAAAGGCTCTCGCGGTGATCAGGTTTTAAACGCAAATATTTTTGAGCAAAGTGGCTTTGCAAAAAAATTGTTAGAAAATGCAATTGAAAATAATTCAAAATTACTATTAAAAACACTTGAAGAAGTTTATAATAATAGGCAAAAATATGTTAACAACATGAGTAAAAAAGAATGTAATGGCAACAAAAATATTATCAATCAAATTGAAAAATATTTAAAATAAAACATATGTAATTTAATAAAAATAACAAAAAATAGCATAAAATATGCTATTTTTTTGATAAAAAGATAATTTTTTTGACCATTTTTAAATGGCAGTTAATTTTATTACACCACAATAAAACTTAAAATGTACCGATAGCCATGATTTTTAATACAAGTGTTTTTGCATCTTCATTATTTTGATTATTTAATAAATTAATCAAATAATCTTTTTCTTTTCTTGTTAAAAAAAATTCTTTCAACTTAAAATACTTTGCCATTTCAAAGCCGCCGTATCTACCCATGGTAGAAATAATAGGTACACCTGCTCCGCACAAATCTTCAACATATCTATAAACTGTTCGAGTAGAAATTTCAAATTCTTCTGCTAAATCTCTTGCAGTTTGCTTGCATCTTAATATTTCAAACATTATACTTAAAGCCACACTATAATTCATGACTATAATATATAACAAAAATTGTATTTTGTCAAACACTTGTTCGAAAGATTTTAAAATTTATAATAAAATCAATAATATGATTATTTTATACCTTTTTTGTCGCCTAATACTGAAGAATTAAAAGTTGAAAGCAACTTGCTTTTTTGCTTAAAATGGTTTATCGCAATATCAATAAGTTTATCTGCAAGTTTTGTAAAATCATATCCCTTTCTTTGCCATAAATAAAACGCAAAACTGCCTGGTATTGTATTAATCTCATTAGCATAAACTTGGCTAGTTTTTTTGTCTATCATAAAATCGATTCTCACAACACCTTTACTATTCGTAATTTCAAAAATCTTTTTAGCAAGTCTATTAATTAGTCGTGATTGTTCTTTTGAAATTCGCGCTGGCATTATTCTTCCTAAATTTTGCATGCCAATTTTTGTTGAATATGTTGTTAAGTTATTTTGAGTTTTTACACTCAGATTTTTTATTTTTATATCTTTTTTAATTAGATTTTGATTATTTTGGCTATTTTTTTGCCATTTTACATTATTTTTTTGTAAATTTTCTTTTTTTGAAGTTTTGCTAGGTGTGTTTGACAAATACTTTTTTTCAAAAGAGAGCAAGCCACTTTCGTTTTGTACTTCTTCAGTTTGTGATAATATGCAATCTGCGCCATCACCCAAAACAGAGATATTAACTTCCAACAAATTTTTAATGCACTTTTCTATAATTACTTTATCATCAAACATAAAAGCTATATTTAAAGCATCAAGCAATTCTTCTTTATTCTTAGCAAAAGATATACCAATACTGCTGCCTAAACTATTTGGTTTAACCACAACAGGAAATTTTAGTTTTTTGGTTATTCTTGTAATATCAAAATTCTCACTATCATATTCGCTTTTTAGTAATATTTCGTGTTTTGTTATAGGCACATTATTTGCCTCAAAAATCTGTTTCATTAATATTTTATCAAGCCCAACACAACTACCTAAAACACCACTGCTTGTATATGGTATTTTTGCAAGTTCCAAAAGCCCTTGAATTGTGCCATCTTCCCCATTTTTGCCGTGTAATGATAAAATAGCACAATCAACTTTTTTGTGTGGCTTAAAACTATTAAAATGCTTTATATATAAAAGATTATTATTGGGCAAAATAGAAACTTCTTTTAAACTTTTTATATCAAAGTTTTTATATGTGTCTATTCTATCTAATTTTTGGCCAGTATACCACTTTCCATTTCGTGAAATATAAACCATAGTTACATTGTACTTATCTTTATCAACTGCATTATAAATTTGCATTGCAGATAAAATTGATATATCATGCTCTGTGCTATCACTACCATAAATAATTAAAACATTTTTTTTCATATTAGTTGTTTATGAAAACCTATTTAAAAATGTTAATAAACATTCATAATATACTTTTTAATTAAACGTAAAAAAATCTTTTAAAATAAATTAAAAGATCTTTTATTTTTATTTGTCTTTATTTTATTATTTATAATTATCAGGCAAATCATTTTCTAGTAAAACAACATCATTAGGCTTTAAAAGTGTTTTAAACATATTTGTAACTTCAAAAAGTGAGTCTTGCATTATAATATTTTCTTGATTAAATCCTGCATCCAATAATCCTTTTTTTATATTTTCGCTTTGATTTTTACCAACAAGTATTGCAATGTCACATGCTTCTGCAATACGCTTACCAAACTCATAATTTTCAGCATTTTCTTTTTTGCCAAGTTCCACCAAACCCGGTGTAACAACAATCTTTCTGCCATCTTCAAAAAGTTTAAGTGTTTCTAGTGCAACAGCAGTACCTTGAATATTGCTATTAAAACTATCGTCAATCAAAACAATGTCGTTTTCAAGTTGCTTTAGTTCTAGCCTATGCTCTGCTGATTTTAATGTTGGTATAACTTTTAAAATATCATTTATGCTAACACCCATTTTAAGTGCGAGTGCACAAGCTGAAAGAATATTTTGCACATTATGCTCACCCAAAATTGTTGTGTGAGTTTTATATAATTTTCCTTTATACAAAATATCAAATTCTAGTCCATCACAAGTTGCAATAATATTTTTTGCCTGCAAAAATGTTTCATCATCACCTGTTGCAATTTTATTTTTTAAAGTACAAACTTCATACATATCTTTAACATTTGAATTTGCCACATTAAATACACAAACTGCATCATTTGGTAGATTTTCGTATAATTCACTTTTTGTTTTTATAATATTATCTAAACTTTTAAAAGTATCCAAATGTTGCTCACCAACAGCTGTTATTATTCCATAAGTAGGACAAACCATATCACAAAGTTCTTTTATCTCACCAACCTTTTTGGCACCCATTTCTGCAACCAAAACTTCATCGTCATCTTTTAAATCATTTAAAACAACTTTGCAAACACCCATTGGTGTGTTGTAGCTTGAAGGTGTTGCACAAACCTTAAATTTTGTTTGCAAAAATTTTGTTAAATAAACTTTTGTGCTTGTTTTGCCATAACTTCCAGTTATTCCAACAATAATTAAATCTTTACGTTTTTTTAATACTTTTTTACATTTTGATTTATAAGCATTTACTATCAATTTTTCTATTGGATATAATATTATAACTCCTAGTGGTGCTATAACTGGCACAAGCATAGGTGTTAGCGCAATAACTGACATTCTTAAATAAAAAGAATAAGAAAGTGAAAGCGCAAGAGCTGTAAAAGTAATAATACCATAAAGCAAAAATAAAACTATATATATTCTAAATAATCTTTTGGTTACCCTTAATGGTTTTTTTTGTGGTATTTTATGTATCTCAAAAATAAATACAATTGCAAAAATAAAGTAAAATATTAAGCCTAAATTGCCAATTAATTTGCTTTGTAAAAATAAATTAAATAATATATTGACAACAAACACACCACAAAAAGACAAAAAACATAGTAATGTTAATCTACCAAACCACTTTGCTTTTGTATCTTTTAGCCAAGTGCCATAAGGTGAAATTCTGTAACCAGAAAGCTGAAGAATTTGCAAAAACTTGTTAGATAGCAAACACAAAACAACTGCATTAATTATTGTCAATGCTATCAAAAAATATAAGTCCGGGTTGTTAAAATCAAAAACTTTCATGAAAATTCCTACTTTAATTTTTATTTATTTTTATTTTTTTGTCAATAGAATCTTAAAAATATCTTAAAATTCTATCAATTTTAATTAAACAATTAATTTATGATTGTTCCAAAAAATTTTTTACAATGAGTGAAAATTTATTTGCATTATTTAGATATGCAAAATGCCCACCATCAAGTGTAATTATTGCACTATCCTTAATATTTTTGTTAAGCTTTTTTGCCATGTATAGTGGTGTATCTTTATCATCTTTACCCCAAATTAATAATGTTGGAGTAATTATCTTTTTGCTATCTTCATCTAAATGTGTATTAACAATTTTATTAAATACTGGTTTTAACTGGTTTGGCATTGCCTTGTAATCTTCACTGCCACATTTAGATAAATCTTTTTTTATAATTTTGGCTTTAACTAATTTTTTAACAAACTTATAGTACATCACTTTTAAACTCTTTTTTATACTAAACTTTGGCTTTATGCCAGCACTATCAACAAGAACAAGTTTTTGCACAAGTTCAGGGTTTTCTGCACATAGTTTAATCGCAACTCTACCACCAAAACTATGTGCTATAACACACAGATTTCGTATATTTTCTATCTCAATTAATTCTTCAACAACCCTAATATAGTCATCAAGCGTCCAATCTTCATTTGGTAAATCACTGCCACCAAAACCGGGAAAATCAAGCGTTATAACAGAATAATTTGATTCAATTAATTCATTTTCAATACCCCTAAAACTGTTTAAGTTGCCACCCCAACCATGAAGTAGCAAAATAGTTATATCTCTCTTGCCTTTTTTATATCTATATGTGATATTTAATCCGTTTAAAATTTTCTTCATGCATCTCCGTTTAATATTAGTTATAAATTAAGTAAAATAATTTTGTTGTTAAAATTTTTTTATGAATAATATTTATTTTTGAAACATAACAAGCGCTGTCGATCCATCAGTATAATAATTTTCTCTTTTGCTTTTTATTACAAAACCAAACTTTTTATAAAGTTTTATTGCGGTTTGATTATTTTCGCTTACTTCTAAAAAAAAGGTTGTAAAATTGTTATCTTTTTTATAGTCGCAAGACATCTGCATTAATTTATGCCCAACTCCCAAACATCTATATTGTGGTAAAACTGCAACTTTAAGCAAATTCAATTCTTCACCCAAAGATTGTAAACCTATGTAACCTATAACTAAATTACCATATAATGCAACAATATAATGTTTACTAGGCTCGTTTAATTCTTCTTTAAATCCATTTTTTGAATACCTTTCACTGCCATTTAAAAAGCATTGTTCGTCTATAATAGCAAGTGCTTCTATGTCATTTTTATCTGCAACTCTAAAAGATAAATTTTCTTTCATTTTTTGTTCTAAACCTATCTCGGCTTGACTCAATTTTATATAAATAGGGCTAAGTTTTTCAACAGAAATTGCCATATTTTTATTTGCTCTATCAAAAGTTAAATTTGCAAGTGTATTTTGTACAACTTCGATTTTAACAAAATCTTTTTCATTCTTAAACTTATCAGTTTCCAAACTACTATAATACACTTTTAAATTTTCTTTTTTTGCAAATTCTCTTATTTTATCTGTTGTACCAAAACCTATTTCTGCTGTTAATTTATCTTTAAAAATTGCATAATAACAATCTGCATTACCACTATCAAGCACTGCAACAAAATTGCTATCTTTTATATTATATGACAAAAGTTCAAATGAGTTGATTTCTATACATTTTTTATTTAAGCCACATAAAAATCCTTTTATAACAGCCATGCCAATACGTATGCCAGTAAAACTACCCGGCCCTGTTACAACGCCAAAAACATCTATGTCGTTAAGCTCTAGTTTTGCATGAGTTAATGTATTTTGAATCGCAGTTATAATATTTTCACTATATGGGCTGACTATTTTTGTAAATGTAACTTTTTCATCATCTTTTATGCAAATTTCGCCATTTCCACTACTTGTATTTATTGATAGTATTTTCATTTCTTTTATCTCCAGTTATTATTTTTTATATTTACAAATCATTTTACTATTGTAATATGTTTTATTTGTCACTATTTAATCAATATTTTCTATAACAAACTTTCTTTCTGTTTCACCTAATTTAGTAATAGATATTTTAACAAGTTTTTTGGGTAATAGTGGTTTTATATTTTCTGCCCACTCAACAAAGCACACTGCATCTAAATTACCAAAATACTCTGTTAAGCCTGTTTCCAAAATCTCATCAATATCTTCAATTCTATACATATCAAAATGATACAACTTTAACTTATCGCCTACATATAGATTCATTAAAGTAAAAGTTGGGCTTGTAACTGGCTCTTTTATGCCTAGTGCTTTTGCCACACTTTGAGTAAAAGTTGTTTTTCCTGCACCTAAATCACCTTGCAAAATAACAACTTCCCCACCTTTTAAATTTTTAACAAATTCATAAGCAAGCGCTTTTGTATCTTCTAAATTTTTACAAATCTTTTCCATATCTCACCTTTAATTATTCAATAACTTGTTCTATTAATTTTTGCTCAATTATCTTTGTGCCTAGTTGATAAACTTTGTTTAGTTTATAAACAATTTCTTCTTTATTGTCTAATTTATTGTAATATGCACATAGAAGCACTTCACCACTTTTAACGTAATCGCCAAGTTCTTTATTAAGCACTATTCCACAATCATCTTGTCTCACAAATTCGCCATCAACTTTTTGCAAATCTTTTTCTATATATCCCAAAAGTGAACAATCTATATTTGTAACAAAACCATCTCGCTGTGCTATAATCTCTAAACAATTATTTTTAGGTAGCAATATATTAGGGTTATCTATACACTCTGTACTTCCACCTTGTGCACTTATGATTTGTTTTAGTTTCTGCAAAGCACGTTGAGAGTTTATTTCATTTTTAATCAACTCTTGTGCTTGGTTTTCTGTTTTACATTTACCTGCAAGCATAAGCGCTTTTTGACATAAAAATTTTGAAAGTGTTGCAAGACTGTTTTGTTCTCCGTTTAAAACATTGATGGCAGAATATACTTCTAAATTATCGCCAACATATTTTGTAAGTGGCTGGTTCATGTTGCTAATCACAGCACAAACCTTTTGGCCTGCTCGTTTTCCTATTTTTACCATAACTTGCGCAAGTTTTACTGCATCTTGCTTGGTTTTCATAAACGCACCATTGCCATATTTAACATCTAGCAAAATTATTTTTGCACCACAAGCAATTTTTTTACTCATAATGCTACTTGAAATAAGCCCCATATTTTCAACAGTGCCTGTTTCACTTCTTAATTTATACAATATTTTATCTGCAAACGCAAAATCTTTACTTTGGCTTATTATGCTAGCATTATTTTTTTTAATTAACTGTTTAAATTGCTTTGTACTAATTTGAGTATCATAACCCTTAAATACTGCCATTTTGTCTGCAGTGCCACCTGTCCAACCCAAACTTTGCCCACTCATCTTTGCAACCTTAACACCAAGGCTTGCAAGTATTGGTACAATAACAAGCGTTGTAGTATCACTTACACCTCCTGTACTGTGCTTATCAAGACACTCACCTAAATCGTCCAAGTTTAATACATCTCCACTTTTTGCCATAGACATAGTTAAATTGTAAGTTTCATCAAAATCAATCCCTTTTAAAAAAATAGCCATTAAAAAACTAGATGTTTGATAATCTTTAATCTTACCATCACAAACGCCATCAACAAAAAACTGCAATTCTTGCTGTGATAGTTTTTCTCCGTTCTTTTTTTTGTTAATTAATTCAATTATGTCCATGTAGTTAATTATATATCTTTTTACCACAATTAGCAAACAAACAAAAATAATATAAAGTGTAAAAATTACAAAATTGTCTATAATAATGCATGAGAGTTTTAAAATTAAGCAAAATTATTGATTTTATATTTGGTACAACAATTTTATTTTTGATTTGTTTTGTTTGGACAAGATATTTTTTACACGATACATGGCTAACAATTTTGATAAGTTCTACTGTAACTTTTGTTATTGCTACACTATATCATTTTTTTAGCAAATCAAAAAATCAAAAATTAGAACTATCAAACAAAGAAATTAAAAATGCTTCGCAAATATCAACAGGATTTTTACTAAGTACAAAGCAACAAATATTAAAAAACTTTTATGAAAAATTAAATATAAAATATAACACAAAAATTAAAAGTGATTATTTACTTGTTAACGATAAAGTGCTCAAACCTATTTATTCAACTCAAACAATTACAGATAGAGAAATTTTAGACGCTTATTTAAAAGTTAAAGACATTTCTGCAAAAAAAATGATTATAACCTGTCAAAATGCTGACAATACTGCTTATACTTTTTGCAAATTAGTTACAGATAAAGAAATTATAATACTTACCGAATATGAAGCCTATACAAACATTTTTAAACCTTTAAATTTTGAAGTTCCAGTAATAAAAGCCACAATACGCAAAAAAAACGCACAAGATTATTTATCGTTAGCACTTAACAAATCTCGTACAAAAAATTATTTGATAGTTTCTATATTTATGCTTTTTGCAAGTTTTATTTTAAGATATAATATTTACTACTTAATATTCGCATCGATAACAGGACTGCTTGCATTATACTCACATTTTAACACGCGCTACAACAAAGCACCTGAGTATATTTAATTTTAATTAAAAATGCTATCATCAAGATAGCAATTTTTTTATATTAAGAACTCCAAAGCCTTCTGCATTTTTATCGCCTAAAAAAGAGTCACAAGACCTTAACAATTTACTTTTAACTTGCAAAGGGTTTAAACTTGGGTACTTTTGTAATAACAATGCACATGCACCTGCAACCATAGGAGTTGATACACTTGTTCCACTCATTTTTGTATAAAATTCATCAGTTTGTGATGTACAAACAATATCAACCCCACACGCTAAACAATCTGGTTTATAAAAATTATTTGATGGACCGCGGCTAGAAAAGTTTGCAACAGAATATTTTTTTAATTTTGTATCATCAATATTTCTTCCATCATCTAGCGCCCCCACTGTAATTATTCTTCCGCTAGCACCAGGACTTTTTATAGTTTGACCATTTGGCCCGCTATTGCCAGCAGCAGCAACGACAACAATTCCAGCATTCCATAATGCTTCCGCTC
>CAMOCI010000015.1 GCA_946610635.1 uncultured Clostridia bacterium
AGTTTTGCAGTATCATCAGTAACATTGTTTACCTTAACATCTACAACTTCAACTGCAAATATTGGTTTTGTAAGTGGGCTTATTTTGTCGTTTAAAACTTTGCCATTAATGTCAACTTTTTCAGACAAAACATGACATTCACCTGTATCATCAACATAAAGTAAATTAAAAACAACAGCTCCGCTATATCTTGCCTCTCCATTTAACATTTCAACTTCGTCAATATATGCCTCACCGCCCGCAGATAGCACTTTACTTATGCTTTTTTCATCATTTGTTTGCATAGATACATCAACAGCAAATTGGTTTTCTCCAAAACTTTTACGATAAGATGATGTAATTTTGTCTGTTTTCATTAACATTCCTCCCATAATCAATTAGTATATTGTATAATGGTAAAACTTAAAATATGCAAAAAACAAAAAAAATTTTAAATTATTAAAATAAAAAAGATATAGTTCAATACTATATCCTTAATATTATTTTTTTATAGATATTATATGATAAAAGAAGTTACATTGTTTTTGTATTAATTCTCACATTACCACACAAAACTTCGGTATAACTATATGTCTTTTCTCTTTCCATCTCATCAGTGGCCCTGATTTTAAAAATACTTGGGTATGTTTCTATAACTTCTCCCAAAAAACTTATATATTTTTTTCTACCTTTGTTAACTTGAAATTTTATTTCTTTACCTTTTAAACCTTCTAGTTTTGTTCTAATATTTTCTATTGTTTCTAATTTTCTTTTCATATTATTAATTATTAACAAATTAAAAAATTTAAACACTGAATATATATTTAATTAATAAAAATAATAATTATAAAAGTTTTAAAATGTCATTTTCTATATCTTCGGGCTTTGTTGTTGGTGCATATCTATTTACAATATTACCTTGTCTATCAATTAAAAATTTTGTAAAATTCCACTTTATTGCTTTACCAAAGATGCCTTTTTTTTGATCTTTCAAAAAAGTATATAAAGGCGATTCTTCTTTACCATTAACATTTATTTTTGCAAAGCGAGGAAATGTTGTTGCGTATTTAAGAGTACAAAATTCATTAATCTCTGCATCACTTCCCGGTGCTTGATTTCCAAACTGGTTGCAAGGAAAGTCTAAAACAACAAAGTTATTATTTTGATATTTTTGGTATAATTCTTCAAGTGCCTTGTATTGTGGCGTGAAACCACAACCAGTTGCAGTGTTAACTATAAGTATCACCTTATCTTTATATTCACTTAATTTAATATCTTCACCTTTATTAGTTTTAACAATAAAATCATAAATCTTCATATTTTCACCTCGATATATTTTAACATAAATATAAAAACAAACAAAATAATTTTAAATACAGCTTAAAATATTTGTCGATAAAATAGTGTATTTTTTTGCATCAATATAAATTACTAAAAAAGCCATGGACTAACCATGACTTTTTGTATTATTTTTCTTTATTAGGCTTTTTTTCTTTAGCATCTGGTGCATCTTTTGTTTTAACAAAGTACACAACAACGCCACCAAGCAATATTACAGATACAACAATAAGAACTATTCCCCATGTTTTTTCTGAAATTGAACTACTACTGCTTTTACCTTTAACTTCAAAGTTATAAACAACGTCATCACTATTACCAGCTTTGTCTGTTGCTTTGTATGTTAAAGTGTAAGAACCAGCACTTGTAAATTCATAACTCCAAATATCATTTTCTTTTGTCCAAGAAACTTCTGTGCCACTTGCATCTTTCAAAACAATTGTAAGTCTATTGTTATCAACTGCACTCTTACCTTCTGTTGTACCATCAGTATCATCTACTGTTGATAATTTAGAAAGGTCAATTGACAATGTTTCTCCAATATTAAATGAACTTGGAATGTTTTTGCTATCTACAACTACTGTAGGAGCTGTAACATCACCAACTTGAATTGTATAAGAACTTGTTGATGAATTACCAGCGAGATCTACTGCTTTATAGTTTACTGTATAAATACCATTTGCTATTGGTGTAAATTTGTAGTGAGCACCTTGCTCTAATGTTTCTTCAACATAAGTTACTGCAATATCATCACCATCTGGTCCTTTAACAGTAATTTCTGTTGTTTCAATTCCATTATATTCATCTGTTGCTGTAAATAATGGTAATTCTACATCTATAACATTATTATTAGCATCTTTGTATTGTGCTGTTGTAGGTACAACAAACTCATCATTTTCGTTAATAGAAATAACTGGTTTTATTGTATCTGCAACAATAATTGAATACCAATCACTCTTTGTTTCGTTATCTTCACCATCTTTTGCAACAAATCTAAAGGTGTAAGTTCCTTTTTGTAGTGGTGTAAATTCCATTGTGCCTTGATTAAATTGATAACTTGGATTTTCTTCACCAAACTCTACAAGTGTTTTTGCTGTATTCTCAATAACTTCACCATCGTCAACAACAACTGGACTTGGAAGTGTATAAGTTTTGCCAAGTTCCATTGTAGAACTTAAACTTTCAACTTCTATAACTGGTGCTTTTGTGTCATTAACTTCAAATTCAACTGAATTGACTATAACATTACCACCTAAATCTGATGTTGTAATTACAACTTGATATTTACCAGCAACAGTTGTAACAAATTTACCATTTTGAATTGTAAATTTTGAACCGTCATAAGTATATTGAACGCCTGAAACTTTTATTTCATTTCCATTTTTGTCATAAACTTTTAATGTTGATGTTAAATACTCTGTTGCATCACCATAAGCGTCTTCGTCAATATAACTAACTGCTCCTAATGTAACAGTTTCACCTTGGCCATATTTGTTTTCACCAGCTTCTATAAATGAATTTGCAAGTGCTTGTAAATCAACTGCATTTTCAAGTTCTGGTGCGATTTCATCGTTAACCTTTGAAATTTTTATTACTTTGTAAGACCATGCAACATTGTTTGCAAGTTCACTTGCTCCATCCTGATGACCTAAATATTTTCCATCATCTTCTGCACGGAACACAACAGTAACATAGCTTTCTCCTGGATTTTCTTCTACTTCAAATGAGTATTTTGATGTTTCAGCATCAAGTTTTAACTCTGTTAAATCAACTTGATCAAAATCTGTATTATCAGTTGCTTTACCATAATAATAGTAAACATTTTTTCTAACATTTGTATCAATAACTTCTGGACTTGTTGAATCTGTTTTATAATCAACTATAGTAGCTGGGCTAAATGATACTTCTTCGCCTGGTTTAACACTTTCTACAAGTGTAGGAAGAACAATACTTGGTGCTAAATCGTCAGCCAAATTATCACTAACAACAATTTTATATGAGAAATCTTTTGTGTTGTTTGCTTTATCTGTTGCACGGTATCTAACTGTGTATGTTCCTTTTAAACGGAATAAAATTGTAGCTTCTTCATTAACTTTTGATTGAACAACTTTTGGTGCTGTATCTTCATCGCCACCATTAAGTGTTGATGAACCATCTAAGCTGTATGTGTTGCCATTTTCATCAATTAATGTTCTTGAGAGTGTCAAATCTTTATATGTTGAATAGTTATCTGTTGCATAAATTGCTGGAATGCTAATTGCAACTTGTGTTCTTGCTTTGCTTGGAATTGACCAACTAGCATCTTCATCTTCTTTTTCAAAGATAACTTCGTCATCAAGTGAACCATCTTCTTTAATATCATATGCACTAACAGGTTTTGCAACTGGTGCAACTGTATCTGTAACATTAGATAATGTATATGTTTTTGTTAATGCTTTATCAGCATTTTCTCTTAATGCATCCTCTAGTTTTGAATAAGCAGAAAGATTAAGTTGTTCCAATGTATAAATTTGATATTTAATTGTGTAATAAGAACCACTTTTTGCCTCATCCATTGGTGTAAATTTAAAGTCATCAACTTCAACTTCTTTATCATCTTCACCTTGCTTATGATACAAAACAGTTACTTTTGTGTATGTGTCTACACTAGCACTATTGTTATTGCTATCAACAGTTATAGGTGTTGGAAGAGTAACTTCGTTACCAAGAACTGCACTTTCTGGAAGTGTACCATCCCAAGTGAATGTAACTTTTTGATTTTCTACTGAATAATTTGGACTTACATTAACTTTAAATGATTTTGTAGCTACTTCTTTTGTTGTACTATTTAAATACTTATATACTATAGAATAAGTACCATATAATACTGTTGTTTCTTCGCCTTCAACCTTTTTAGAAGGTTTAAATACAAAATAGTCTTTTGAATCAATTTCTTTTTGAGTTAATGGATTTGTATATCCCTCATTTTTAGAACCATCAGCATCTGTTACCACCCAACTATTATGATTTGGGTCTTTAACAGTAACAGATAAATTATTTGGCGTCAAAATTTCTTCACCATCAATTTCTACTGTTGGGTATGGCAAAACGAGAGTTGAATCTTTACCAACTTTGCTTTGAATCATGTAAGGCTCGTTACTAGCAAAACTCATTGTTGCAGTTGAACCTGTAACATGAATTGTGAAAACTTTTTTTGTTGTTGAGTTTCCAACTTTTTGAGCTGTGTAAGTTACCTTGTAATCTCCAACTAATTTTGCAGTAAATTTAAAACTGGTTGCTTCTTCTGTTGTAGCAACAGCCTTTCCAAATGGGTCTGTAACTTCAACTGAAACTGTACTGCCACTTGTTGTATCCTTTGGAATTTCAATCTCTGTGTTTACAGTACCTTTTGTAGGCATCTTTGTTAAAACAATTGTTGCGCCAACAAGTGCAGAGCCAGCAGCAAAAACTGTTAATGGTGCTAAAGCAACACTGCCAATAGCAAGTGCAAGCATCATAACAAATACCATGATTTTGTAAATCTTTTTCATTTTAGTTTATCTCCTTAACCTAATATAAAGTTATCGTGTAAATTCTATAACATTATAAATTATTTGTCAAACAAAAATAGAATATTTTGTCCTATATTTTGACATTGTTAGTTTAATTCATTTTTTCTAAAATATTCCAAATTTACCAAAATTTGTAAATTGTTTAATAAAACAAAAAAAGCAAGTTTTAATAACCTGCTAAAATTTATTTTTTTATGTCTAATCCAAAATAAAAAAATATATTAAAAACTATTAACCTTTTTATTAGTTAAGCAAATAGATAAAATAAAATGAAAGTAAAATACAAACAAAATTTAACAGCAAAACCAAACAAAATATTCTTGATTTTTTGCCATTTGATTTGTATAGCAAAGTAAATAATGCAAAAAATATTGCAAAACAAATAAACACACAAAACCAAAGAACATGCCAACTAAAAAACAAAATAATTGATAAAAATAATGAGAAAATTAATATATATTGCTTAAAATTTATACTTTTTTTATATTTTTCATTAATTTTTAATACATTTTCGTTTTTTATGCATTTTTCGATATTATTTTTTTGTGCAGCTTTTTTTTGTTTTATAAAAGTTAATTCATTTTTGTTATTTAAGTTTTTTTTATCATAAGATTTAATTACTTCTTTTTTATTATTTAATTCAATATTTTTGATAATACTAATATTTTGGCGATCTGATAATTTTTTTATTTTTGCAATGTCACTTAAATTTGAAATAAAAGATGAAAAAAGTAATACCAAAAACAAAATCATCATGATTATTAATAGACTTGAATTTTTCAAAATTTTTGGTCTATTTAAAAACAAGTAATAAGGATTGTTAGAAAAAGCTATAATACAAAGTATGCAAAGCACAATAGTGCAAACGAATAAAATAGTTGTTTGAATTTTAAAATTTTTTAAAATATCAAAAAATATTTTATGATGTTCATAAAATTTGAAATATTTAAAAGAAACTTTTTGTTTTTTAGACTTTGTAGTTTTGCTAGTGTATTTTTCTTTTAAATCACTTTGTTTATCAAAATTGTTGTGCTTAATTTTAGTTGGTATAACTGCATTATTATTTTTTTTTATAGTTTGTAACTTTTCCATATTTTATTTTATGATTTTGTTAATTGCAATATTTGCCGAATATGCAAGAATATAATAGTATGAACTATAAGTAAATATGATATAAACCTATTGTAAGTTACAAGCCACTTTTAAAATTTTGTAACATAAAAACATAAAATTTAATATTAAAAAATAGAGAGCAATTTATGCTCTCCTTAAAATTAATGGCAAGGGTTGCCACAGCCACCCATTCCTTTTTCTGGGCCACAAAGTGTGGTAAACAACAATAAAAGTATGATAGTATCGCAATCTAAATTGATGTTACATCCACAGCCACATTGATTTAGTAAGAAAAGGATCATGATTAAATCGCAGCAATCATTTCCGTTTCTACCGCCACCAAAACCGCCGAATAATCCCATTAAATAGTCCTCCTTATAAAATTTACTTTAAGGACATATCAACACTTCGGTTTTCTCCCCAACATAGAAAACAATATGTATTGATTGTGCACATGCACTATGTAATCCTTTTATCTTTTGTACTTTGAAAATTTTTTTCTTCCGTACATTCCATACTATAAAAAAACAAAAAAAAATGTGCATACTTTTTAATGCACAATTTTTATTTTTATTAAAATTTATTATTAAATTATATTTGGTCTAACCTATGTTTATATTTTCCACCCAAAAAATCTGTTTTGAAAAATATATTAAATATTTCTTTGGCTTTTTTAAAATCCGTATTTCTTTCTCCCAAACACAAACAGTTGCAATTGTTATGCATTCTTCCTTGTTCTGCCTGAACTTTATCAAAGCAAAGCACTGCCCTAATATTAGGACTACGATTAGCAACAATACTCATACCAATACCACTGCCACAAATTAAAAGTAATTTATCTTTTTGTATATCACAATTATTCAAATAATAGTCAATGGCTTTTTTGCCATACATTACAAAACTATCTTGTGGCTCCAATATTTGAGCACCAATATCAACATATTCAATTTTGTTATCTTTAAAATGCTCTACAAACTTATTTTTTAAATTAAACCCTGCATGGTCACAACTAATAACTATCATTTTACTCCTTTTGTATTTTTTAATTTCTGTGCTGATGCACAGAAATTAAAAAATCCCATCTACAAACTCTTTTGCATCAAACGGCTGTAAATCGTCTATGCCTTCACCAACACCAACAAACACAACTGGCACATGAAGTTCATTTACAATAGGTATAACAATTCCACCCTTGCTAGTGCCATCTAATTTTGTTAAAATAATACCATCTATGCCAACTGCATCGTTAAAATATTTAACTTGCGATAGTGCATTTTGACCTGTTGTAGCATCTAGAACAATGTATTTTTTATAATTTACTTCACTCCAAGTTTTATCTACAACTCTATCAATCTTTTTAAGCTCTTCCATCAAGTTTTCTTTAACATGAAGTCTGCCAGCAGTATCAATAAGCACAACATCAACGCCTTTTGCTTTTGCGCTTGTTAAACCATCATACACAACACTTGCACTATCTGCGCCCTCGCCTTGTTTTACAATTTTAACTTTTGAGCGATTTG
Source organism: uncultured Clostridia bacterium (assembly GCA_946610635.1). Classification (GTDB taxonomy): domain Bacteria; phylum Bacillota; class Clostridia; order Christensenellales; family UBA1242; genus UBA9845. The sequence continues at coordinate 7,502 of CAMOCI010000015.1, forward strand.
CCCATTCTGTAAGTTGGTCAGTTGCAGCTGCACGAAAAGTATCACCAGCAACAAGCATAACTTCTTTTTTTTGTGATTTGTAATAATTAGCCATTTTACCAATGCTTGTTGTTTTACCAACACCGTTAACGCCAATTATAAGTAGTGCCATTGGATAATCATCTACCACTTCTTCGCCTTGATTAAGTATATCCAAAATACTTTCTTTTAAAATTGAAGTAAACTCATCTTGAGTTTTAATATGTGCCTTTTTGCATTTTTGTCTAACATCATCAATAATTTCCTGCGTTGTTTGAACGCCCATATCACTACCAATTAAAATTGCTTCCAAATCATCAAAAAACTCATCAGTAAGTTCACCCTTGCCAAAAATCATACTAAGTTTTTTGCTTAATGTTTCTTTTGTTTTTTTAAGTCCTGCAAATAAGTTTTTAAAAAATCCCATAAAATCTCCATGTTTATTGTTAATTTTTACGCAATAATTATAACACAAGTAATTAAAAAATAATAATAATTTAAATTATAAATTTAATAAAATATAAAAAAGCTATAATCTCTGTTGATTATAGCTTCATTATTTATGCCTGTGCGCCTGCTGAATTATCAACTGCAATTGCTTCACTAAGTTTAACGCTAACAACTTTGCTAACACCTTTTTCTGGCATTGTTACACCATATAAGTTATCGGCAAGTTCCATTGTTGGCTTTCTGTGGGTAATAACAATAAACTGTGTTTCTGCACTAAACTTTTGCAAGTATTTTGCAAATCTGCCAACATTTGCATCATCTAGGGCTGCCTCGATTTCGTCTAACAATACAAATGGCATTGGCCTAAGTTTAAGTATTGCAAACAAAATTGCAATAGCAGTTAATGATTTTTCACCACCAGAAAGCAGTGTGATGCTTTGTAGTTTTTTGCCAGGTGGCTCAACTTTTATATCAACACCGGCTTCTAGTTCGTTACCACTTTCACTTGGCACAAGTTCTAGCGTTGCATTTCCACCACCAAAAAGTTCTTTAAACACCCTATTAAAGTTCATGTTAATAGTATCAAAGCTTGTTTGGAAGCGTGTTAACATTTCACTTGCAAGGTCAGATATTATCTTTGTTAAATCGTTCTCTGCTTTTGTTAAATCTGCAACTTGAACTGAATATGTATCAAATCTTTCTTGATATATCTTACTATCTTCTATTGCATTAACATTTACATAACCAAGTCTATCAATAGCTTTTTTGGTTTCTACAGCATTTTTAAGTCCTTCTTCTAGGTCATAATTCTCTCTTTTGTATTCCATTGCGCTACTGTAATTTAAACCATACTCAGTTTCTACACGCTCTTGCATATTAGCAATATCTGTATCAATTTTTGTAAGGTTTACATTTTCTTGGAACAACTTGTCTTGCAATTTGTTTACTCTTGTTGTCAAATTAAGTCTGTTTTCATCCAAAACTTTAAGCTCTGCTTGCAAGCCATTTTTATATTCGCCCAAACTATCAAGTTTTGATTTAACTTCTGTTAACTTGTTATTTGTTTCAACATAATCAGCATCTTGTTGAGTTGCACTAATAACACTTTCTGCCTTTGCAATAATTTCGGCATTATTAGCGATTTCTGTATTAATTTGTTCTAATTTTGCAGTTTTTTGCTCAATTTCTGCTTTGATACGCTCAATATCATTAAGTAGTGATGTGTTTTCACTCTCTAAACTAGCAATGTTAATTTTTATATCCATAACCTTGCTATTGTACTCATCACGTTCTTTTTTTAAGTTTTCAAAGTTTTGTTGGCGTTTTTCTATACTTTTGTTTGCATTTTGTTTGTTGCCATCAATGCTACTTTTAAGCTCATCATTTTGTGCCAAACTTTGCTCTATTGCTTTTATCTTAACACTAACTTCTTTTGTTGAATTTTCAATTTCTTCAAGTTCTAACTCTGTTTGTGTTATGTTAGATAGCAACTGATTTTCGCTTTCTGATAATTTTGCAATATCAATTTTTAAATTACTGTTTTGAATATTTGTGCTATTAATTTTATTTTGCAGTTCTTCTAAATTTGCCCTAGTGCTTGCAATATCATTAGATAACGCAGATTTTTCTAGTTGCA
>CAMOCI010000016.1 GCA_946610635.1 uncultured Clostridia bacterium
CTTTTTTAGCTTTGTTTGCAAAATGTAAAACCAAACTAGAAATTACTACAGAAATAGCACCAGCCACTACAATGGCAACACCTGCGGCTTTAACTTCTGAAACAGAATCAAATTTTGTTACAGCTTGTTTTGCACCCTCTGCTGCTATTTCTGGTGCAAAAATAATAGAAAAAATACCTAAAACCAAAATTAATGCAGCACAAACAATTTCTATAATATTAATAACTTTATCAACAGTATACATAACTTTTGATGATGTTTGCATATCTAACCTCCTATTAATTATAGTAAGATTTTTGTAATAAAATGTCAAATAAAATGTTTACAAAAAAACAAATTAAGTAATATTAAATATATTAAAAACATAACTACTTTAAATTACATTTTAAAAAATTATTTCTTTATTTTTATGTTACAAAAAATATGAATACTTTTAAAAAAAATTGTGAATAATTAAAAAAGTTAAAAAAAATTTAAAAAAGTGTCATAAATTAGTTGACAAATAATTTTAATGTGCTACAATATTAGCAATCAAAGATAAAGAGTGCTAGCAATTAATAATGTTAATTTGTTAGTATCTTAAATCTTTGAAAATATAAATAAAGGAGATTTTGATTATGAGAGATATGATTGAAAGAATGAATGATTGGAATTTGGAGGACATCTTTGATAGCTTATTTGAGCCTAATATGTACGATAGAAAAATAAAGCCTATGAATATGAAAACTGATGTAAAAGAAGATGAAAATGGGTATGAGTTAGATATTGACTTGCCGGGTTTTGATAAAAAAGAAATCAATGTAACACTAAAAAATGGCTATTTAACAGTTTCTGCTAAAAAAGAAGAGAAAGTTGAAAATAAGCATGAAGAAAATTGCGAGTGTGAAAAACATCATCAAAATTGTGAATGCACACCAGAAAAACATTGCGGTTGCAGACCAAATAACTATATAAGAAAGGAAAGAAGTTATTTTGCAAGCAGAAGTTATTATGTTGGTGACAAAGTTAAGGAAGAAGAAATTAAAGCCAAGTACGATAACGGAGTTTTAAATTTATATATACCAAAGCAAAAGCCAAAAGAAGTATTGCCACATAAAATTAACATTGAATAAACAATAAATTTCATATTTAAACAAAAAAATATATAACTTACAAAATTAAGTCAAATTATTTGTCACAACATATTGATTTGATAAAATTTGTGTGATAGAATAACTTTGTGATAAAAATATTTATCACCAAAACAATTAAGACATTTATGTTATTATACTTTTATATTTTTCAGTATAATAATTACCTAATAACCTCCCTATAAATAGCACAAACAATTTACAAATGTGCTATAAAAATCACGGACCTACCTCCGTGATTTTTTTATTTTACTAATTCTAACAAATCTTCTGTTAATTCATAAATCTGTTTACTGTTATTTTTATATGCAATTTGTCTTTCAAAATTTTTCTTTGCTTTTATCAAATACAAATTAAGTTCTTCTCTACCTTTATTTGTTATATAAAAAGATATTTCTCTTGTGTCGATTTCATCTCTTTTTTTACATATAAGTTCATCTTTAACAAGTGAATTACAGTACAATGTAACATTACTCTTTGCAAGGCCAAGTTTGTGACTTATCACACTAGGGGAAATAAATTGCTTATTAGAAAGTTCTAACAAAATTTTAATCTTGCTTGTCAAAACAGCTGATTTGTTTGTTTCGTCAAATCCTTCACATAAATTTTGTAGCTTTATTAGTAGAGATAAAACATTTTTTATTTTGTCAGACTCTGCCATAATATTCTCCTTTGTATAAACGCTTTGCGCAAGTAAATTGTTTAAATAAGCGCATATATTTTAGTCATTATTTTATAATATTGGAATATTTTTGTCAAAAAAATTTATTATTTTGTTTTGAATATTAAAAAAAATCCTACGCAAAATAGAAGTATGGAAAGAAAATCAACAAAATATATTATTAAAAATTTAACAATATTATTTATTTTTATATTTGCCACAACATTGTTTTGTGGTTGTGGTCAACAACAAATGAGTATAAATGTTGACGGCATAGAAATAAGCAAAAAAAATATATATCTTGCAGAAGGTCAAACTGCTGTAATCTCTGCACAAGTTTACCCTTTTAATGCAACAAATCAAAACTATGAATTTGAAAGTAGCGATGAAAATATTGTAACGATACAAGACGGCTTTGTTGTTGCAAAAAATGCAGGTGATGCAATTATATATGTTTATAGCGAAGATGGTGGCTATCAGGATACATGCAATGTACTAGTTACAACAGCACGCAACAACTTGGCACTTAATAGTTACAACAACCTTAACATGCCGCCAAAGGATTTGGAACCCATATACAATAGTGACGATTATACAGATGAGGAAGAAACTGATAAATATAATACAAATCAAACTTCACAACAAGTAGCACAAAAAAATACAAAAAAATTAAGTACTAAGAATATTTCAAAAACAAATGGTATACCAAAATCCAAAAGCAAACGCTATACTGTAAAAAATATGGCAAATAATAAAAGCACAAATAACAAGCAAACTGCTCAAAACACAAGTAACAAAAAAGTTCCAAAACCTATAAAAAATACAGGTAAAAAATCTTTTAGAGATGTTGCAAACGAGATAGCACAAAAAGTTAACGCCGAAGTTACTGATGAAGTGGAAGCAGGAAAAAATGTTTTAGACAATCTAAAGAAAGAATTACAAAACTCTATTGATAGTTTAGAGCAAGAAAAAGAAATTATAGCAAACTCAATGGCAACTTTTGCACAAAATAGTTTTGTAAATTCTTTTAATAACATTCAATGCGAAATGATTGATATGTTTAAAAATGTTAAACAAGACATGTTAAACTCTATAACAGAAACAAAAGAAAAATTAGAAGACGGCGATTACACAGTGGAAAGTAAAAATATAAATGGCGTTACCTTCGTAGTAATTTCTAACAATGTTGAAAAAGAACAAAATTTATAAAAATTATAAATAAATGCAATTCAAGTTGCATTTTTTTAATCATTTGTTTATTATGATTGACTAATTATTAATTCTAATTTAAAATATTAGTATTAAAAGGAATTGATATGAAAAAAGATAAAAAATATGTTGCAGTTATAACAGGTGCATCTAGTGGAATAGGCCTTGCAACAGCAAAAATGCTGATGAGCAAAGGTGTTGTTGTTTATGGTCTTGCATATAATGATTTTGATGCAGAGTTTAATTATAGTAAATGTGATGTTACAAACATAGCACAAATTGAAGCCACATTAAAAAGTATTTTTGATAAAGAAGGGCAGATTGACTTTTTGGTTAATTGCGCTGGAATGGGAATTTCTGGCAGTGTAGAAAATAGTCCACAAGAGCAAATACAAAAAATATACAATGTAAATTTTTTTGGGACAGTTAATATGTGCAAAGCTGTTTTGCCATATATGAGAAAAAACAATTTTGGTCACATTGTAAACATAAGCAGTGTTGCTGGAGAACTGCCTATACCCTTTCAAACATTTTATAGTGCAACCAAAGCAAGTATAGAAAGTTTTACAGCAGGGCTTAGTATGGAGGTTAAACCTTTTGGCATAAAAGCAGTTTGTGTTTTACCCGGTGACACAAAAACAGGATTTACTGCGGCAAGAGAAAAAAATACAACTGATGATGCTAGTTATGGCGCAAGGGTTAACAACAGTGTTGGGCAAATGGAAAAGGATGAACAAAATGGCATGACACCAGAAAGTGTTGCGAAAGTTATTTGTAAAGCACTTTTCAAAAAAAATCCAAAACCAATTAATGTTGTTGGTTTTAAATACAAGTTGTTTTTATTACTTGCAAAAATACTACCAAAAAGATTTGCATATTGGGTGCTTTATAAAATGTACGCACAAAAAAATTAATTTAATAACACTATTGCAAAAAATTTAAAAATATTTTACAATATAAATAGCAATATAAACTTGTTGCTATTTATTTTATTTTTAGGGGGCTGATATGGCAAAATCCGTTGATTATTACAAACTATTGGGAGTTAGCATTTTTGCAAACCAAACAGAAATTAGAAACGCATATTTATCGAAAATAAAGCAATACCATCCAGATACATACAAAGGCAACAAAAGAGAAGCAGAAAACATAACTGCAGAAATAAACCTTGCTTATGAAACACTTAAAGATAAAAACAAAAAATATGTTTATGATGTAAAATTTAGTTTTGATAAACAAAGAGAATATATTTTAAAACAACAAGAAAAAGAAAAGCGCAAAGCAGAAAAAAATACAAAAAAACAAGAAAGAAAAAAGCAAAAAGTTAATACTGCCAATTATGCAACAGAAAAGCAAAAACAACAGCAAACTAAACAAGAAGCAGAATTTAACAAAAAAACAGAACAAAAAGGAAAATTTAAAACAAATTTTTTTACTAAAGAAGTTAAAAAAGATGCTAAATCTGTTCATCATAAAGTATTATCACCAGAAGAAAAAAGCAATAGACGAGAAAGACTTATTTTGGACGGTATAATAATATTTCTTTTGATTGTTGTTATATTACTTATAATCTTTCATTAATATATAATATTTTAAATTTTTATAAAAAAATTATTAAATCAAAAAATGTCGCATTTAAGCGACATTTTTATTTTATTATATTTATTAATTCTCTTTAACTTCACTGTTTTCTTGTTCTTTTGGAAATTCTTGCTCATTTTTGATTTCTTTAGCATCAGTATTAGCAGTTTGAGTAACTGCTGTTTTTTTACTGCTAACAATATGTGACAATTTTCTTATACCCATTGCACAAAGCAAAACTATGTAACCAGCAAGTGAAAAGCCAAAAAGATAGCTGACAAGGAATAAGAAATAATTGATTTCTTGTATTTTATCTAAAATAACCAACTCACATTTGTAATATGGACTTATAAAGAACATGTTAAATGTTTGATTAATTCCAACAAAATGCCAAACTATATCCATAAGTAACGCACTCAAACAAAGTACTCCAAAAACTGCCATCGCTTTTAGCATTGTTTTGTGTTTATACTCAACTCTGCCAGTAATATGCATAAACACACCCATAACAAACATTGCTCCATGATGAATCATGGTTTGTATATTTATACCTACTGTGCTTACAAACACTGTATTTGGATAAAACATAACAATTAATCCAGCAAACAAGCCAAATGTTCCCATAAAGCTACATAGCCATTTTGATAATTTGTTTTCTTTTAATATACCAATTAAAAGCAAAATATACATTGGTGTTGAACAGAATTGAAATGGGAATGCATACCATTGATAACTCCATGTATCTGTACTTGGTGTATAAGAATAATTAAGTTGCTTATATAATTCTAATACTATTAAAACAATAGCTACAATAAGTGTTATCAATCTAAATTTTTTGCTACTGATTTTTTTACAAATCAGTATAACCAAAACTGTTGCACAAATCATTAATCCCAAAAAAAGTAAGTGAAACCATCCATAAGGTGTTGGTTTTGCCATTTGGCCATCTAATGCAGATAATATTTTCTCAAAAAAATTCATTATTTCTCCTTTGTAAGCCTATTTCTTTTTTTTAAGCATTTTTTTCTTTTTAATTTATAACTTGACAAGTTTAACATAAAATTAACAAAACATGCAAGCATTCCACCCATTAGTCCTATCATAAACAAAATAGCAGTATATATAATCTGACCTGCATTTTGTCTTAAACTCTCCATAAAGCCTATATTGCTAACTAAAATGTTACAATAGTTTGCACCAGTTAAATGTGCAACTGGAACGGCAATAATTGCATATAACATCAAACCTATTAAAACATGAATTAAACTTTCTTTATATAAATTTAATAGTTTTAATGATAAGCCGACAGGCAAATATAACATTGCCAAATGATGATAAAAAAATGTGTGAAAAGTGCCAAAACTAGCAAATAAATTTTGTGTAGCATTGCCTATAATTGAATCTGGATTTACATAAAATAGCAAAAAAAGCCAAAGTGAACAAACAAAACTCATTGTTTTGCCAAATTGTTGCAATTTACCTTTTGCAAAAACAGAAAGTGGAAAAAAGTAAATAAACAAACTACAAAAATGTAACGGTAAAGTGTAATAATCATAACCATCAACTATTGCTTTTATTTGTTTGATTAATTCTAATAATAACATTAAACATGTTATAACTATTAGTGGTATTTTTCTTATCTTTTCTGTTTTATTATGTAATACAAACCATAATAATGTTGTGATAAGAATAATTGTGAGTAGAGCGATTGGTAAAACTAAAATATCGCTTTTGCTCCAAATAAACATAATTTCTCCTTAGTATATTATTTTGTTACATAGTTTTTAAAACTTCTTGTACATCTCTCATATCACACTTGCCAGCAAAATTTGCTTTAAAGTGTTTCATAACACTGCCGATAGATTTATCATAAAGTTTTTCTATTTCTGATTTAATATCTTGTTTGCTCATCATTTGTGGCAAATATACTTTAATAGCTTCTTGCTGTGCTAATATATCTTTAACACTTTCTTCTCTGCCAGCTTTTTTATAGATTTCAAGTTCTTCATCAAGTTCTTTAACTGCTTTTTGAATAACTTGTATCATATCAGCATCAGTAATTTCTTTGCCTTGTGCTTTTAACTCTATGCCAGCAAGCATGTACTTATTCATAATCATACTATAAGCTGTTCTTTTGCTTTCATTATGCTCTTTTAGCGCTTGCATATTTGCTTTTTTGATTTCATCAATAATCATAATTTACTCCTATTTTGTTAATCTTGAAAATAAATATTGTTCAATCTCATCAATTTTAATTGTATCTTGTTTCATAGTGTCACGATCACGAACTGTAACTGTACCTTTTTCAAGCGTATCAAAGTCTATTGTAACGCAGTAAGGTGTACCAATTTCGTCTTCACGGCGATACCTTTTACCAATGCTGCCGGCTTCATCATAAGTTGCCATAAAGTTTGCTTGCAATCTTTTGTAAACTTCTTTTGCTTTTTCACTTAAATTTTTTTGAAGTGGAAGCACTGCAACTTTGTATGGTGCAATATGTGGTGCAAAATGCATAACAACACGTGTTTCGCCGTCTTCAAGTTCTTCTTCATCATAAGCTTCACAAAGCACAGCAAGTACAAGTCTATCACAACCAATAGAATATTCGATGTCATTTGGTACGTATTTCTCATTTGTAATAGGGTCTAGATACAACATGCTTTTACCACTAAATTCTTGATGACGTGATAAGTCCCAATCAGAGCGATTATGAATACCATTAAGTTCATTCCAACCCATAGGGAATAAGTATTGAATATCACACGCTGCTTTTGCATAATGTGCAAGTTTATCGTGGTCCTTAAATCTTAAATGTTCTGCACTTAAACCAACACTTGTTGCAAACTCCCATGCCTTTTGTTTATATTCGTTATAATACTTTTCGCCATCTTCTTCTTTACAAAAAAATTGATGCTCCATTTGTTCAAACTCTATTGTTCTAAAAATAAAGTTACCCGGTGTAATTTCATTTCTAAACGCTTTACCAATTTGAGCAATACCAAAAGGAACTTTTGCTCTTGTTGATCTTTGTACGTTTAAAAAGTTTACAAACTCACCTTGCGCCGTTTCTGGTCTTAAATAAATAATATCTTGGTTATCTTCTGTAACACCACGCTTTGTAGAAAACATAAGATTAAAGTTTTTAATTTCTGTAAAATCACACTTTCCACAATTTGGACATTTTATTTGATTCTCAACAATGTATTTATACATTTCTTCTTTACTCATAGCATCAACTTTCATGTCTTCTATGCCATGCTTTTTGTTATATTCTTCAATCAAATTATCTGCTCTGTGCCTTGTTTTACAGTTTCTACAATCCATTTTAGGGTCAGAAAATGATGCTGTATGACCCGATGCATCCCAAACTCTACTATTCATAAGAATGGCTGCATCAACGCCATAGCTGTTATCTGCTTGTTGAACAAACATTTTCCACCATGCTTTTTTTATATTATTTTTAAGTTCTACACCTATTGGACCATAATCCCAAGTATTACCCATACCACCATAAATTTCACTACCCTGAAATATAAAACCCCTGTTTTTACATAAATTTACTATTTTGTCTAAATTCTCTAATTTTTTCATATTTACCTCTTATTTTATTTCTATAATATTTGCTTTAAACATGTTTTCACATTCTTTACTATATCTTGAAATATAGCCTTCTTTTGCAAAACTATAATAATTTTCTGCGCTGTCAACAATTATATGGTCATAAAGTAAGATACCACTAACATTAAACGACATGAAAAACTTTTTAGTTGTTGCTTTATCCTCATCACTAGGGTCACATGACCCAGCAGGATGATTATGCAGTAGCACAACTTTTTTTGCTTTAAGTTTTACCGCATATTGCACTGCATCTTGCATATTAATAGAAACTTGTGAATTTCCACCAAAAGCTACAATTCTATGCCCTATTGTTTTGTTGCCGTTATCTAAACAAATTATATAAAACTCTTCACTAGGCAAATGATATATACATTGACCCAAATAATTAAATACATCTTCTGGACAAGTAATATATGTTTTTGGCTCTAATTTGCTAATTTTATAATTCCTAAAAATTAATGGAATTGACGTTAAAAAGTTTGCAATACGTGGAGTAACTCCCTTAACTTTTAATAACTGGTCTGGCGTTGCTTCCAAAACATTAGCAAGAGAACCAAACTCTTCTATTAAGAGATGACCAAGTGGGTTTGTATCTCGCCTACTAACAACCATGGTAAGCATATATTCTAAAACATTATAATCTTCTGCTTCTGCAAATCTTGAATCTTGCAATCTTTTTGTTAGCCTTTGCCTATGACCCTCATGCAAATTTAAAGTTGACATATCAACTTTGTAATTATTATCCTTAAATCTCATAATCTCTCATATAATATCTATGACACAAGCCATATTTATTAATTATATAAAATAATATTATAAAAAGCAAACAAAAACGTTTTTTGTTACTTAAAAAATTTGTACAATTATAAATTAAGAAATATAAAATTTTTACAAAATAACACAAACATATCGGTATGCAAGATTGACAAAAAAATATTTATTGATATAATAATTATATAACAAGTTTAGGAGATTAAATGAAAATTAAGATTACAGTTGATAGCACAGCAGATTTATCTAAAGAATTATGCGTGAAGTATAATATTGACGTTTTACCACTTTCAGTATCTTTGGCTGAAAGTATATATCAAGATGGTGTTGATATTACGCCGGACATGATTTATGAACATGTTATAAAAACAAAACAACTGCCCAAAACAAGTGCTGTTAATTATATAACTTACAAAGAAAAATTTGAAACTATTATCAATCAGGGCTACGATGCAATAATTCACTTTAACATTTCAAAAGATATGAGTGTTACTCATCAAAATGCAAAAATGGCAGCAGAAGAACTTAAAAATGTTTATGTTATTGACAGTCAAACACTTTCTACCGGCACAGCTTTGCAAGCAATCTACGCA
>CAMOCI010000017.1 GCA_946610635.1 uncultured Clostridia bacterium
GCTTGCATTATAGATAGAGATGGGCATTTTATGAGTTATAATGTAACAGAAAAAATGACATTATCTAAACATGTAGTTGTTGACATAACAACAACTATGACTAATAATTTTACTACTATATTTTTATCACATGATGTTGCTCCAAGTATTCCAGAACCGCAAGTTTAAATACAGATTAAAAAGCACTTTTAAAGTGCTTTTTTATGAATGTGAATTACTAAAAAAATAATATTTGACTATTTATTATATAATTTATAAACATAATATTTATACCAATTTAATTATATAAAAAATTGCGTTAAAAATATTTATAATTTAAAATTTTGTGATATAATAAAATTATGAAGAAAATAAATAAAAAAAATATAGTAACAATTTTTGTAGTGTTGTTTGCCCTGATTATTTTAATGTGTGGCGTTTTAACCATACACAAATCGAATGCAAACAGCAAGGTTTTTGCTGAAGAAACAAATATTGATGTAACAACAGAAATTTCAAATAATGGTACAATACTATCCTCAAAATTGTGGCAAGCATTAGCTAGATTTTATCGTGAAAATTGCGATAGTACTACAAGTGGAAGAATTCATGGAACAACCGGGAATGAGTTTTTTTACACTGATTTATTCAAAGATTTTAATGTTGATATTTTAGATTTGTCATCAAAAGAAATTGATAGCATACAAAATTTGAGTTGTATGGATTTATCAAGCTTTGTTAAAATTGATCTATCAAATAATAGTATCGAATACATTGAAAATGAACTAAACCAATTAGATAACTTGCAAGAACTTGATTTATCCAAAAACTTATTAAATAATTTTTCTTACAATCAATTAAGCCAAACTTGTTATTCGCAAAATTTGGTTAAACTTAACTTAAGTCAAAACGAAATTGAAAATTGTGATTTATCAAAAATTAGTCAAGGTGAAATTGATGTTAAATTAAACAATATAGAGAACGCAGGTTTGTTATTGCCAGAAAACGAAGATGTTGTAGTAAATTTAACTCATAATTTATTAGATAGCCCTAACACAAGTAATGCAAACATTTCATATGGTTTTCAAGGTGTTAAAGATAACGCAACCTATGTTGTTGGTAAAAGTATATATTTTTATGGTTTAGCAGAAATTGACGAGATTAAAATTTTTAGATTAACACCTGTTAAAGCAGAAGGTAGCGAAGAAACAACTTTTACCGAAACAGAAATTGATACATTAGTTGCAAATGAAAGTTATACTTTTGCGTATGGTTATTTTAGATTAAAGTTTAACGAAATAGAAAGCACTAATCCTCTACTAAAACAAATGACATTTTATATTTGTCCTGTTGCGCCAACAATAAAAATGTATATTAATGGGCAAGAGTTAGAAAAAATTACACATAAAACAACGGTGCCTTTAACAATTAAAGTGTTTGGCGAAGATAATTCAGTGTTTGTTGTTAATAATAGTAAAATTGAAGGTAACGAAATAACAATTAATAAAAATGGAGTTTATACTTTAACATTTTATCAAATTATAGATAATCAATACAAAAGTGCGGGTTACAGCTTATATTTAGAATATCAAGCTCCATTGGCTATAAATTGGCTTTTTGCAATAGGTGGTACTGCATTGTTTGTTGTGCTATTTTATTTGGCAGTTAAATTTAGCCCAAAGCTTGTTAATATAAATATAGGAAAAAGTAAAAAAGATAAAACAAATTTGGATTAAATATGGAAAAAATAGAATTTGTAAATAAGAAAGAAAGCAAAGTTTTTGACGCAATAATTAACTTTAAGCCAACACTAAACTATTCCATTTTAAAAACTGCATTAAGAAAAAAAGACATAAGAGTTAATGGTAAAAAAATTAATGATAATATGACCATTAAATCTGGAGATTTGATAACCATATTTTTGCAAGAAAAAAAACAAAAAACTATTAATTCTATTTATGAAGATGATAATATAAAAATAGTTTTTAAACCACAAGGAGTTGAAGTAACAAAAGTAGATAAAGCGTTTAAAGATAGTGAAAGTTTGGAAGAAATTGTTAAAGCAACAGCTTGCCATAGATTAGACAAAAACACAGAAGGGCTTGTTGTGCTAGCAAAAAATCAAACTGCACAAAATTGTATGTTTGAGGCTTTTAAAAATCATCAAGTACAAAAAACATATAATGCAATAGTATCAGGTAATGTTAATAAAAATGGTGAAAAATTACAAAACTACATAAAAAAAGAAGAAAATTTTGCTAAAATTTGCGATAAATTCGACAAAAGCGGAAAAATTGCAAAACTTTCTTACAAAGTTTTGGAGCAAAAAAATGATTTGTTTTTAATAGAAATTAATTTAGAAACTGGGCGTATGCATCAAATAAGAGTTCAACTTGCCCATCATAAAATTTATGTTTTGGGTGATGAGAAGTATGGCGATAAAGAAGTAAATAAAAAGTGTAAAACACATAAGCAACAATTATGTGCTTGCAAAATATCTTTTTCTAATTTAACTGCCCCACTTGAATATTTGAATGGTAAATATTTTGATGTAAAGCCAAATTTTAATTTAAAAAATTATGACATTAAGTTAGGTAAACACAATAAAAAATGACGACATTTTAAATGTAGCCATTTTTTTAGTTTTATAAAGATTTATTACATATTTTTTGGTTTTCTAAAAATTCAGTTAAAAATTCATTTTCTTCTTTTGAAGAATATCTTTTGATACCTTCTTTCTTCTCCATTTTAGTAAGTTTTTTTGATATTGTTACAACCTTTAATGTAGGGCCTTCTGTGCAATCTTCCAAAGTAACAATACTTTCATATTCTTTTAAGCATTTTTTAAATTCTGGTGACGCTTTTTCTAAATCACTTGATTTATAAGAAAACCCAGGGTGTTTAACTCCAAGTTTACTTACAACAATAAAATGTTCAAATTTAGGATATTCATATTTACCTTCTTTTAATGCTTTTATTGTTGCAACCAAATGTTTATAATCATTGTATTGTGTTACCATATGTTTTTCTCCTACTAGTTGATTATATCATAGTCAAATATCTATGTCAATACACAATTTATTGCTTTAATATAATATTTTTTATATCATTTGCAATGGTTTTTGTTCTTGAATTAGATTTTATTTCACTTGCGATTTTATCACGTGCATGCATAACTGTTGTATGGTCACGTCCACCAAAGTTTTGTCCTATTGATGTTAATGGTAAATCAGTTAGTTCTGTTATTAAATATATTGCCATTTGACGCGGGTCAACTATCTCTTTATTTTTCTTTTTGCCAGTTAAATCACTTCTATCAACGTTATAATATTTGCAAACAGCATTGATAACATCATCTGCATTAATAACTTCTTTTTCAGTAACTTCATCTTGAAGAGCTAGTTCAGCATCTTCTAGCGATGCAAAATGTTTACAGTGAATACCTGCATAAAAATGTACTTTTGCAAGACTTCCTTCAAGTTCTCTTATGTTTGTATTAATTTTTTCTGCAAGATAATTATAAACGCTATCTTCTACTCTATAATTTTCTTCTAGTGCCTTTCTTTTTAAGATAGCAACTCTTGTTTCAAAATCTGGGCTTTGAATATCTTGAATAAGTCCACTTTTAAATCTGCTAACAAGTCTATCACTTAACGTTGCAATATCTTGTGGTGGTCTATCACTTGCAATTATAATCTGTTTGCCGTTTTGGTGTAAATCATTAAATGTGTGAAAAAACTCTTCTTGTGTTTCGGTTTTGTTGCTAATAAACTGTATATCATCAACCATCAAAACGTCAACATTTCTGTATCTTTCTCTAAAATTAGAAATTGTTTTGTTTTTGCCACCACGCAAACTATCTATGTAATCATTAGTAAATTTTTCACAAGTAACATATATAACATTAAGATCTGGCATATTTGCTCTTAAATAATTACCTATTGCATGCATCAAGTGAGTTTTGCCTAAACCAACGCCACCATAAATAAATAATGGGTTAAAACGCTTGCCTGGATTTTCTGCAACTGCTCTACTTGCCGCATACACAAACTCATTGCTTTTACCAACAACAAAACTCTCAAATGTATACTTTGGATTAAAACTTATTGAATTTTCTCTTTTAATATTTTCTATTTCTACATTTTCTCTGTTTGATGTTTCTAGTGAAAAATCTTCTTTTTCTTCTGGACTAATTATCTTAAAACTATCAACTTCAAAATTATCAGCAATAGCAAGTTTAAGTTCACTTTCACAAAGTTCTAAGCATCTTTTTTTTGCCGTTTCACTATTTGCAAGTATTATCAAACAACCATCTTTTACTGTTATAGGTTCAAGGGTTTTTACCCACAAGTCAAAAGTTACAGTTGTAACTTCGCTTGATACTATATTTAAAACTTCATTCCAATTATCTTTAAAATTTTGCATATTTTTATTTTAATAAAATAATTTACAAAAGTCAACAACATAAGATAAAAATTAATTTACAATATCAATGTATTTTGATACAATATAGTTGCTTTAATCTTGGCTAAAATATGTAAAACGTATGTATATTAACAATATTTTAAATACATTGCAATTTGATGGAGAAATAAATTTTGTTTGTTAGCGATATTAAACTTAATGGGTTTAGAAATTATGGTGAACAAAAAGTAAAACTTTCACCAAATATAAATTTGCTAGTTGGAAAAAATGGACAAGGAAAAACCAATTTGCTTGAATCCATTTATTTTGCTGCAATAGGAAAAAGCCCAAAAACAAACAAAGAAAGCGAACTTGTTAACTGGGAAAAACAAAGAGCAAGTTTTTGTGTAAATTTACAAAAGAAAAGTGGCGCAAAACAAATAGAAGTTATATTTTCTAGACAGACCAAAAAAGTAGTTAGAGTTAACAACGTAAATCTTTTAAAAATTGCTGATTTGTTAGGAAACTTAAATGTAGTGTTTTTTTCTCCTGATGAGTTAAAACTTGTAAAAGATGCTCCACAAGACAGGCGTAAATTTTTGGATACTGATATATCGCAATTAAGTAAAAATTACTTTTATAATTTAACAAAATATAATAAAATATTGGACGAAAGAAACAAACTTTTAAAAACTGCACAAAGCAAAGAAATTTTAGAACAAACATTGCCTATTTGGGATACTCACCTTGCCGACACTGGTAGCAAGATAATATTAGAAAGAATAAAATTTTTAAACAAGTTAAAAAATATTGCTAAACAAGCACATGAATACTTAACAAATAAAAAAGAAGACTTGCAGATTGAGTACTCTGGCATTGTTGGGCAAAATGAAGAAGAAATAAAACAACAAATTTTAAAAAATTTGGTTGCATGCAGAGAAAAAGATGAAAAGTTGGGTTTTACTAATGTAGGTCCACATAGAGATGATATTAAACTTGTTGTAAACAATGTTGATATACGCAGTTTTGGTAGTCAAGGTCAACAACGTACAGTTGCGCTTAGTATGAAACTTGCGGAACTAGAAATATTTAATGAAGAAATTGGTGAGTATCCAGTACTGCTTCTTGACGATGTTTTAAGTGAACTAGACCAAGATAGGCAACAACGTTTGTTGAATTATTGCAAAAAATTGCAAACGATAATTACAGCAACACAGTACGACCCATTTATGTTTCAAGACGCAAATATTATAAAAATAAACAACGGGCAAATTAGTGAATAATTTGCTTTTCTGTTAAAATTTTTATCTATATACAGGTACATATATAACTCAAAAATCAACTATTGACATTTTTAGATAATGTGATATAATAAAAGCAAAGGGGAAGGAAATATGTATATAGAAAAATTAAGTTTAAGTAATATTAGAGAAATTTTATCAAAACTTTTTGATAATAAGAATGTTAAAATAAAAAAAATTGATGTTAAAGGTATGGGACATAATATTGGTAGCTTTGAAATTGACTTTGAAGTGTTAAAAGCAAAATATAAAAGTGAAGGTTTTGTAACAGGTAACCTTACAATGACAGACTATTATGTATCTTTAAATGAATTTGATGAAATTAATTACGGCTTGGATGAAAAGTTAAACAAAAAATACCATAAAGCCATGATAGAAGAATTTGAAAAGATAGGAGCAAGAAAAGCAACAAAAGATAATCTTGCAGAGAAATATAGAAAAGACGTTGATTTTGAAGAAGTTAAAGAAGAAAATTTAAATGTTTTATAATTATAAGATAATACAATCTAACAAGGTTGTATTATTTGTTTAAAGGAGAAATTATGGAAGAAAAAAATATATACAAAGATGCAATAGATAAATGGGGAGAAACTGCACAACTAGACCAAATAGTTGAAGAGATGGCAGAACTTACCCTAGCAATAAGCAAATACAAAAGACAATTTAACAATTCACTTTTAGACTATCAAAAACAAGGAGTGATGGAAAACCTGTACACAGAAATTGCTGATGTTAAACTTATGATTGAAGAAATGGAGTTTATGTTTGGAGTGAACAACGTGCAAAAAGCCTATGATAAACAACTAAAAAAGTTTAAAATGGAATTGTATACAGAAGAAAAATAAAAATGTTATTAATTTAAAATGATTTATTGAAAATTATTAATAAGCAGATATAAACAATTTTCAAAATTGCAAACAATAATAACAGTAACACGCATAACCTTTTTGTGTTTCAATAAAAAAGTTTAGGTTATATTGAAAGATAAAAATAATAAAGCGCAAATATGGAGTACATATCTAAAAGTGTTTAACTTTTGGGGTTCATACCACATTATTGTGCTTTTTTGTTTGATTGTTGCAAGCAAATTTGATATTGACATTTTTATATTTTTTTGATATAATAAAACTATAAGGAGTTATTATGAATTATTTTTATCGCAGTTATAATCCTGAAAACTATAAAAATAATGACGAAACAGATGTAAGTGATGATGAATTATATTCTAGATACATGCAAGAAATATTAAATTCATATTATTCTGACAGATCAAAATTTAAAAATAATAACTTAAAGTTTTTAAGATTATTTCCAAGAGAACTTTTAAGCGAAGATGATTGTGTTAAAGCATCTATTGATAATATTTGGTATTATTTAAGTTGGAATATTAAGCCATCTAATTTGGTTTTTGGTATTAACAATAATTATCAAAAAAAGACTTTTTCTCAAAAAGAATTAGATAATCTTAGTAAAATTGAAAAAGTAAAAAAAAAGTTTGGAGTTACTGTTGGTGTTTTTGACTATGAAGACGTTTTTACATATAACGAAGTTGCAAATGCTGATAGAATAATTAAAGAAAATGTATCTGAAATTAATAAGCATAATTTTTCTACTTTAGAAAAATTATTATATGCTTATTTACTTGTTTCAGCAAAACTATACAATAAAGAAATTGAAGAAAAAGAGTCTTCATCTCAATCAAGATCTATTTATGGAGTTCTTAATAGTGATAAGATTGTTTGTACTGGTTTTGCAAATTATTTAAAAGCAATTTCAAAAGAACTTAATGATAATAATTTAAAGGTTTTTTCAAATTTTGTAAAAACAAAAATTGTTGAAAACAATGCAAATACTAAATTTGGACTTCATGAAAATAATATTGTTTACATAAAAGATGATAAATATAAAATTGATGGATTTTATTATCTAGATCCAACGTGGGACTCAATTAAAAATGGTAAAAATTTATTAAGTTATTTTTTGCTGGAAATTGGTCAAATAAAAAGTAATTTGGACAAACAAATAATTGATTATTTTAAAGATAAAAAACAAGTAGATTTTAATGAAGAACCCCAAAGAAACGTTAAGCATAAAGATAATTTTTTAAATAATTACAGTTTCGTAAAATATGCATCAGTATCACAAGATAAATTAGACTTTGGCCCTGAAAAGTTTTTGTTTAACGATGATACAATCACAGATGAATTGTTAAGCAAATATTTAATGACAAGACAAGATTTTAAAGATTATATTTTACTTAAAGAAACTATGAACAACTTTAAACATAGTAATATGCCATTTGATAAATTTTTGGAAAAAAATTCTGAGATAATAAAAAATGATATATTGGAAACAAAAATAATTAATAATCACAAAGATTTGTTTAAATATCTAAAACAGCACTCTCCACACGTTGATATTGGAACAATTCAAAACGCTTTGCAAACTGTTTTTTCTTCAACCAATCCAGACAAAACAAAAGATGAAATATCAAAAATGGTATACAACACTTTAAAATCAAATATTATTGAAGGAAAAGAAACATTTAATGGAAATCAAACAATGTGGACAGAATGTGAAGAATTAAAATAAAACACAAATCAAGATAAAAAAAGGAAACAAATATATACAAAGATGTTATTAGCAAGTGAGGGGAGAAACTTTACAACCTAATCAAATAATAAAAATATGGAATACATGTTTACCTAAGAAAATATGTAAGGACAATACGAAACTTAATTAAAAAAAATTGAATTAGAATTATAAAACAATAGGAGATACTGAAAATGATTTTGGATATTAAATCATGCGATAAACTAAAAAAAATAAATATTGAAATAATAGAAAAAGCCAAAAATATAAAAGCAGTAATAAATAAAAATGATTTTAAAAAACAAAGTTCTAACAGTAAGCTATTAATACTGAAAGATGTACTAAAAAAAATAATATCATTAAATGGAAAAAGTGAAAATAATTTTACAGATTATAAGCCATATTGTGCGACTGTTGATTTGAAATATTTGGCGGATAAGTTATTGGATACTAATACTTCTAGAAATAGATTAAAAGTTGATAGGTATTATGATAAGCCACTATTTGCTTATTGTGATAAATTTGTTAAAAAGGATAAAGTTTACACGGAAACTGAAATAATGCAAATGATTAGCGATAGGCATATGATATTGGAAAATAATTTTGATAATTATCACGAATCATTATTGCATTACTACAATAAAGTCCCAGCATTAAAATATATTAATGTTTGTCTTGAATCTGGCAATGAGAATTGCTCTCTTTGGGGATATCTAGCCACTATGTTTACCTTGTATCCAAATAATTTTGCTGATGTAATGTATAATACAAGCAAAGATTTATTAAAATCTATTATTAAAGGGAAAGAAAAAGATAATTTATTTTTACAAACTAAA
Organism: uncultured Clostridia bacterium; assembly: GCA_946610635.1. Classification (GTDB taxonomy): domain Bacteria; phylum Bacillota; class Clostridia; order Christensenellales; family UBA1242; genus UBA9845. Next base: position 9,113 of record CAMOCI010000017.1, read on the forward strand.
AAGATAGATTTGGAAAATACTCTTAGAATAAGTGGTGTTTTTAACTAAAATGATGTAAAGTAGAAAACAAAGTTAAATGCTTTGTTTTTTTATTGCTAAAAAGTCAGCAAATTGGTCAAAAATTGACTAATTTGAAGTTTTTAATAAAGAACACAATAAAATACGTAATTTGTCTTAAAATCAAAATTTTGGTTTATTTTGAACTTTTTTAAAAAAATGCTTTTAATTATATCTTATATATGATATAATTAACATAGTATATAAAGATAGGGGAATT
>CAMOCI010000018.1 GCA_946610635.1 uncultured Clostridia bacterium
CCTAATATGATATTCATATATTCATCTAATGAAGTTATTCCATCTAAAACATATTCTTTACAAGCTTCAGCTAAACTTACCATGCCGTTTTTAATAGCCATTTCTCTAACATTATTTAAGTCTAAGCTTTTTGTGTTTAAGTTTTCTTTTAAATCTTGATCTAAATACATGATTTCATGCACAGCAACTCTGCCTTTGTAACCTGTGTGATTACAATATTCACAGCCTTTTGGCTGAAATATTTTTACAGGTTTTTTAAGACCTAAAGATTTTGTGGCAAGTTTTGATGTTGTAACCTTTCTTTTACAGTGTGGGCATAATTTCTTTACCAAACGTTGCGACATTACAGCAACAACAGAATCTTGAACGAGATATTGTGGAATACCCATATCAATAAGTCTTACAACTGCACCCGGTGCATCGTTAGTATGAAGTGTAGAAAGCACCAAATGACCAGTAATAGCAGCACGAGTTGCAATCTGAGCTGTTTCTTCATCTCTAATCTCACCAATCATGATAATATCAGGGTCTTGACGCAAAATAGAACGCAGGCTTGAAGCAAATGTTAAGTCTGCTTTTTTATTTACCTGAACTTGATTTATGCCGTCCATAGCATATTCAACAGGGTCTTCAATCGTCACAATATTATTTTTACCATCATTTAATTCTCTTAAAATGGCATAAAGTGTTGTTGTTTTTCCAGAACCGGTTGGACCAGTTAAAAGAATAATGCCGTGTGGGTGTTTTATTATTTTATTTATTAATTTGTATGAGTGTTTTGAAAAGTTCAGTTGATCTAAGTTATAAGCAAATATTTTGTTATCCAAAACTCTTATAACGAATTTTTCGCCATAAATTGTTGGTAGTGATGATACACGAAAGTTAATTTCTTCATCATTAACATTCATAAGTATTCTACCATCTTGTGGAATTCTTTTTTCCGCAATATCAATACCAGACAAAATTTTAATTCTGGCAGATACTTCTGGATATGATGCAATAGGAAATTCATTCCACTTTATAAGGTCACCATCAATACGATACCTAATAACAACATTTTCTGCCGTTGGCTCTATGTGGATATCACTTGCCCTAACAGAAAGTGCTTCTCTGATAACAGAATTAACAAATTTTACAGAAGGTGCATTTTGAACAAACACTTCATCTTCATTTTTAGATTTAACTTCACTACTTTCTATAATGCTTGAAAGAGCATCTTTTGATGTCATCATAGATTGATAAGAGTTAATGTAATCTAAAATTTTTTGCTCTTCTGCAAGCACATATTCTATATCATTACTAAAATGCACACCAAGCATAGCTTTTATCTGTGGCATATTTGGATTGCTTGTTGCAACTATCAAAACATCATTCATAATTTGTATTGGTACAAAACAAAACTTTTTAAGGAGTTCGAGAGAAAATAATTCATTAAGTTTAAAACTTGTTCTTGCCATATCCATATCTATGTAAGGAACGTTGTAATAAGCAGACAAAGCATACATTTTTGCGATTTGTGAAATATGGTTATTAGCAATCAAAAACTCCAAACAATCAAATTGTTTGTTATCTTTTTTAAGCAAAACTTCTTCATACAACTTATTATGAATTATTTTATTCTTATAAAAATATTCTGCAAAAAACTCATTTTTGTTCATATTTTTCCCCTTTTTTTATAATTTTTATTAAATTTTTCATGTTAATGTTGTTATCATGCTAAGTATTGGTGCATAGATTGCAACAAATAGTATTGCAATAAATATGCCCATAATGGATAACAAAATTGGCTGCACTGTTGTAGTTATTAAACCAAGTGCATTTTCAACTTGACCATCAAAATACTCTACTGTTTGGAGTAACATTTTATCAGTTGCACCAGTCTTTTCTCCAACTGCAATCATTTGAGTTACAACAGTGCCAAGTTGCATTTCAATTTCTATTGCACTTGAAAGTGAAATTCCTTTTTTTACATCAATAATAACTTTATCAAATTGTTTTGCAAGATATTCATTTTTTATAATAACCCTAACATTATCCAAACAAGATACAATATCAAGACCACTAGAAAGTAGCAAGCCTAAACTTTCTACAAACTGTGCTGTAAATATTGCATAAGTTATTTTTTTAAATATAGGCAATTTAACCTTGCATGCGTCAAAAAAGTATTTTCCTTTTTTTGTTTTTAGAGAAGCATAAATTAATATAATAATCAATAACAAGCCTAACAACAAATATTTCCAGTAATCTCTAAAAAATTGTGAAATATTAAATAGTGCAAGTGTTAAAATCGGCATATCAATTTCCATTTGCATAAATGTGTCAATAAATCTAGGTATAACAAAGTGCATCATAACAACTGTTACCGCAAGCATCATAAAAAACAAAATTAATGGATATGCAAGAGCAGAACGAAGTTTTTGTTTGTTCTTCTGAGTTCTTGTGTAATAACTAGATACTGATAACAAAACTTGTGGTAATTTTCCACTAGACTCTCCAACAAATATCATAGATGCTAAAAAATCTGGAAATACTTTTGGATATTTTTTAAAACTTTCGGACAGCATCATACCAGCATATAAGTCATCAACAACTTTTTCAAGCGTCTTTTTTAAAAGTGCTGAATATGGTTGTTCTTTTAATGTTAATATAGCATCTATAATTGATATACCGCTAGATATTAGAACAGAAAATTGTTTACAAAAATTAGTTATTTCTTTTGTGCTAACCTTTCCTGATATTGAAAAAAATGCACTAGGGGCCTTGGCAGAAACTTTTTTAATTTTTACTACAAACAAATTGTTTTTAGAAAGTTCTTCTCTAACAAATTGTTCATCTTCTGCAATAAATGTTCCTCGCACCCTTTTGCCATTAGTATCTTTTGCAATGTAACTAAATTTGTTTAACTTGTTATTCATACTATCATAAACAAAGATAAGTACCAATTTACAATTATATCACCAACAAACATTGCAAGTATTGCTGATGGTACTATAAAAACTGCAAATGGATATTCTTTACTCCTTTCTTCTTTATTTTTTTTGCGATTTATTATTGCCAACACAGAAAGCACCATTGCCCCACTAAGTGCAGACAATATTATTGTTATTAATGTATTTTCAAAACCCAAAATTAATCCCAAAACAGCCATTAGTTTAATATCACCAAAGCCAAGTCCTTCCCTTCTTTTAATAAGGTAATATAACCCTGCAAATAAAGCAAAAAAGCCACCACCAAGTATAAATCCAAATACTTTGCTATTTACATCACCAAACATCATAGATATTATACCAGCAATAAGTAAAATTATTTGAAATTCGTCTGGTATTTCCATATTTTCAAAATCACAAAAAGCAACACATATCAAAGTTGATATAACAACAAAATATACAATAAGCATTATGTAATTTGATTGAATTGAAGCAAATATTAAATTTGTGTTAAGCATTAAAGCAACAAACCATAATATAGCGTTTAAAAGTTCAACCACAATGTAGCGTGGAGAGATTTTTGTTTTACATTTCCTACACTTTCCACCTAGTATTATGTATGATAGCACTGGTATATTATCATACCACTCTAACTGATAATCACAATTTATACAATGTGATTTTGGTTTTGCAATTGACATATTTTTAGGTAATCTATAAATAACAACATTTAAAAAACTACCTACGCAAAGACCTAAAATAATTGTTAAAATTATTAAAAAAATATTTAAAACCATTTTAAACCTCCTTGTATTTTACTATATCTGCAAAAAAATAATAATTTATATTATCTATTTGTTTTGTTGTTATATAAAAATTGGAATTTTGATTTGATATTAACTCATCTTCATCAAAATTATAAACCATAACAGAAATAATTTCTGTATCATTACTATTTTTAATAACAATCGCTTTTATATCTTGTGTGTTACCTATGTATTCATCTACGTAAGCTGAATTTTTAAATATATTATAGTTTAAAGTATATTCCCCATCAACTTGTCCGTTTTTAATAAAATCTTGTTTTATCTTTGTGGCTTCTGTATGCCTATCAAATAAAATTTTAGTATATCTACTTATACCATTGGTATTTAAAACTATTGTTAGCATTAATGCTGATATTATCAACACCAAAAACATTACAGTTATAACCATAGGAAGTGCAAAACCTTTTTTTGATTTCATACTACACCTCCAAAGCATAAAACTCTTTTATGCTTGTGTCTGCAAAGCATTTAACCACAAACTTATCAATTTCAAACAAAAGTTTAACATGATAATTGCCTTCATTTGTATTACTTATTTTTAATCCATCATAGTATACTTCACAATCCTCGCCATACACTGCTGTTTTGCCAGTGTAAAACATTATTGCATTATCATATTTATCTTGACCCAACAAATAACAATTTACATAATTTTGTGCTTCATTTTGAAAAAACATTTTTATTTCTGCTTTATTTGTTTGAGATATAGCATAGTTACTAACAGAAAGCGAAATAAACGATACAATGATAAGCACTGCCATAGCAATAATGGTTTCAACAAGAGTTAAACCTTTTTTTCTTCTCATAACCAAAAACCTCTTTTTTGCACAAATACGTTTGTTTTACATTTGCTTAAAATTTGTTCTTCGGTTACCAAATTTATTTCATAAACTTTGCTATATTCTAAATATTGTTTAATATTATCTTTAAAGTTTAACAAATAAATTGTTTCAAATTTAAAACTTTTAAAGCTACATTCAAAATCTTTTAATTGATTAACAAAATGTTCTTCTTGTGATAATTCAAGTTTATATTTTGTAAGCATTGCAACTTCTTCGGCGTCTTCTGCTTTAACAGTTCTACGTCTTAATTTTAAAGTGTTTGAATATTTTTTTGCATTTACACCATCAAATTTATCATTTGTTTGCCAAAAGCCTAAAATTATTCCATTATGAATTGCAACATATTTTTTTAAATTATTACTATTAAAAATTACAATTGAATTTCCTTTTGTAATTTGCTTATTTGATGAAAACACAAAATCTATTAAACATTGGGAATAAAATGTTATACCTGTTAAATTAATATTGAATCTTTTAAAAACAGTAATAACACTTTCGATAACCTCTTTTTTTAGATAGTAAAAATTATAAGATGTTTGTTCTTTTTGTTTTTCTAACACTTGGCAATAAACATTTAAGGTATTTGATTTATTATACAAAGAATTAAATTTAGTTTCGAAATATTGATTTTTACCAAACTTTACTGTTGGTACAGAAAACATGTCATATCCAACAACTTCATCAGGCAATACTAAAAAGTTTTTTTCTTTTTTTAGTATGTCCACAATAGAAGAGTTATTTAAAAATTCATTTTCTAAGTATTTATTAAGCTCATATTTTTTTTCACTCATTAAAAAATCAACAGCAAAATTTAATTTTGTATTTTGCTGTTTGATAAATAATATTTTGCTTTTATTAAAATCAAAACAAATAACCATTATATAACTCCAAAAGTGTATAGTTTAGTTAATGGTGAAATATCTTCAAACTTAAATTCACACTTAATTATATTATCTTGATTTGTAACTATAATGTCAATTATTTTGGTTAATTTTTGCTCTTTTAATTCCACTTCATTTGTTAAATAATTATAAAATTGCGCACTAATTTTATTGTCAACTTTATTATAGGTTAAACTATACTCATTGTTATTATCTGTAATTTTTATTGTTGATATTCCATCTTGTGATAAAACCGATTTTATCAAATAATTACTTGTATTGTAATTATTTAAAAAATCATCAACAAATACGCAAGCATCTTCATACTCTACTTGACATGCAACAAAATTTTGTTGCCTTTTTGTAACATCTACTATTGAAACAACAAGGCCTGCTGCAAAAGCTACTAATAAAGAAGCCACAGCAAGCGTTGTTATAATTTCTGCAATAGTAAAACCTTTTTTATTTATTTTCATTTTCTAATGATACCCTAATGTAGTCCATAAGTGATTTTGCACGTCTTACTGCAAGGTCACTTTTAACAGTAAATAACAAAGGTGTTTTTTCATATTTCTTTTTATCACTTACATCTTTAAATGGTATTGTTAAATTTTCATATTTTTTAGGATCAAGTTTAAAGTAAATTTTTAATCCACTTTTACCTGCTGTTGTAATATGGGCATACTTAACATTTTTATAAGTAAATATTTCTCCTGCCTTTGTTAAATCTGGTCTAAACTCAAGTGATGTAAAGTAAGCTGTTAATTCTTTAAAATATTTTCTTGCAATAGGCTTAGCCATTTTAAGTTTTTGCTCAAAAGTATAATGATTAGCTTTTATAGAAAGTTTTAAATTTTCTTCTGGTTCTTCAACAACTTCTTTAATTTCAACCTTTTTAGGAGTTACCTTCTTAACTTCTTGTTTTTTAGGCTCATCCTTTTTTACTTCTACTTTTGCTTCTTCTTTTGGCTCAGCTTTATATTCTACCTTAACTTGTTCTTCTTTATCTTCGCTAATATAACCATCGTATGCTTTTTTACAGCAAAGCATTTTAAATGAGCATAAAGCCGCCTTGTATGTAAGTATTGCAACTGCTATAATCATTATACCAAGCAATATTGCAAATACACCAGAAACACCACTAACTGCAAAATTCGCATAATTTAACATAAACGCAATTTCTGTTGAAAGTAATACAGATGCAACCAAAAGTGCAACCATTCCAGGAATAGCTCTATATCTCTTTTTAACAATCATGATACAAATTGAACAAACAGAGAATATAGCTCCACCATAAAATACTACACTTAATAACAAAACTTGCAAATAACTTGCACCACTTAAATCAAATGCCAATGCTTTTAAAAGAAGGCTCAAAACATCAACAGCAAAAAACTGTGTTTTGCTAACTGCAATCCATATACCAACCCAAAGCATGCTAATAGCCATAAGGCAAAGTGATAATGCCAATGCATAATCTAATTTTTTTGGATTTAATACACCAAATTGTTTTTTCATATCATTTCTCCCTTATTATTAAGAAATAAAACCCAAAGCATAAACTTTGGGTTAAATTTACTAAATTATTTATGCACTTACTTTTACATAAACTTTGTAACCGTTATAAGTTTCTGTAAAATCATCTTGAACTTTTGCTAGAACTTTTGTTTCCAAAGCATTGAAAGCTACCTTAGCATCAACCCAAGCATCTTTAGACTCAGAACTTGCTCTTTCCCATGCTTCAATAACAGCATCGTTAGCACCAAGTTTAACAAGATAAACTTGTTCTTGTGATTTCAACTCTTCTGTATCAGCATGTTGAACGTAATCTGTGTAAGCTTGAGATAACTCATATTGTTGCTTTGCATTGTTAGCACTTGATACAACATTTGAGAATACCGGAATTAAAACAGCACTTAAAATGCCGATAACTGCAATAACGATAACAAGTTCAACAATTGTGAAACCTTTCTTTTTGTTCTTAACCATAATTTCCTCCTAAATTTATTTTACTTCCTAATATTATACATCTCTTATTTTAATGTGTCAAATAAACATAATAATTATTTTGATTCTCTATAAAACGTATGAATGAACTATTTTTTTACAACTGTATAAGGTCCAGAACCATTTATTTGGTAATTCTCTGTATCTACATAATTTGTTGGATCAGAAGAGAATGTTCCTCCTGTAATTTCAAATGTTGTAGTATCAGATTCTTCAATTGTCAATGGTCCATTAAATGTACCACCAGTTATTACTCCGTGCGCTCCACCCATATTATAAGCGTCTTTACCCAGCCTTACAGCTGCTTTTGCACCAGTAAATGTACCACCATTTATCTCTACATTTCCAGCAGATGTAAAGATATAAAATCCATATCCTGCACCACCATTATATATTCCAGATTCAAAAATTGCTTTTCCGTTATTATCTACAGACACAGCAACATTATTCCAACTGTCACCAGTTGATGTTTCTGCAACAGTAAATGTGTTATTTTTAAATACAGTTTTACAATATGGATTATAACCTGTAATACCAACACATGAACCAATTTGTGATCTAATAGTTACACCATCAAATTCAGCTTCAAATCCTTGTAAGTAGAATGCAGGAACAACCATACCATCTGATCTAACATTTTTGTTATTATGTGTATATGTTCCACCATTAACTTTCAAGTAAGCCCATGTCCAACCTCCACAAGCTACAAATCTGTAATTCGTTGTAGATGTTACATCATTCATGATTACTGATGTTGCATAGATAAAGTTTCCATCTTGATCGGCATACAAGCTACCATTTGAAACTCTTAATAAAGCACCATTATTGGTATCACCAGAATATGTTCCACCATTAAGTGTTAATTCTGAATTTTTCTCAATTCTAAATAATCCATAAGAATTTTTATTACTATTTGGTATTTCCATACCACCATCATTTGCATTTACAACTACTGAAACTGGTGATTGTCCGTCAACACTACCCAAATTAAACAATCTTCCATTTGTTGCAAGGTTATAAATTACATGACCAGCCAAATCAAGTTCAATGTCTTTTTCTACGTATAATAACTCTGAGACTGAAAGGCTATTCATAAGTATTCCCTTGTTGTATTTTGTACCATCTGCTGAAATAAATGCTTTTAATGTGTCTAAATCGTATATTTTGTAAATTACATTTGCAATTTCAACTTCCTCAGCATCAATACCACTATCAACAGGTGTATAAGTAGTTATTTCTTCACCTGTTTGAGGGTCAGTTGTTGTACTGGCAATAGCATTATTGGCAATAGCTTTTGCAGCATCACTTGCTTCTTGACTAGTTACAGCTTGAGCATCACTCGCATTGCTACTTGAAGATGTATATAATTGTGAATTTTCAATGGTACCATCACCTTTTAACCAAATGTATTCGCTCTTAGTATTCGTTTCAACTTTACAAACCAACTTTAAATCTTCACCAATTTCCGTTCCGATTGAATCTCTTGTAATAGAAACTTCCTTATCAGCAATAGACAAAATAACATCATTATCAAATTCACTATCTGAATATGTTACAGTGCCATCTTGAGCAATATTTGTTACTTTGGTATTAATATGAATTCCTGAAACTTTAGCTATTGATTCTAATTCTATCCTACCAGAAGCAACTTGTATTAATGTAACTTTTCCATTTTCATGGTATGAAGAAGAAGCTACATCAATAATATTAACAAAACCTGCTTCGCCATAATGACGCACTACATCTGAACCAGCATTAATCATAAGGTTTCC
>CAMOCI010000019.1 GCA_946610635.1 uncultured Clostridia bacterium
AAACGAAGATCAAGAATCTGCACTTGCAACTGTACACAGCTATGCTGATGGTTTTGCCAATATCATGCAGACATTAACTCAAAGTGATTTCAAATTTGAACCCGTTAAAATTGATGGCAAAATGGAAGACCTTACAGAAAGTACTTATGGTAAGTTTTTAACTAGTAAAGATAGAAACGCAAGATTGACAGCATATAATAACTTGTATAAAGTTTACAATCAGTTTTCTAAAACACTTGCAATAAACTATATATATTTTGTTAAACTAGTTAATGCCGATTTAAGTTTAAGAAACTATAATTCAACATTTGAAATGTTTAATAACACTAATCAAATACCTTATGCTCTTTTTAAGAATTTAACGAAAAATGTAGAAAAACATTTAAATTTTGAGCAAAAATACTTTAAATTACTAAAAAAATCAACAAAAATTAAAAATTTTACTTTTGCTGACGTATACCAATCAATAGCAAATAGTATTGAAAAACATTATGAAATTGATGAGCAAAAACAAATAGTTTTAGAGGCACTAGTACCACTTGGTAATGAATATCAAAAACTTTTAAAAACTGCATATAACAATAATTGGATTGATTTTTGTACAAATAAAAACAAACGTAGTGGTGGTTACATGACCGGAGTTTATGGCGTTCATCCTTATGTTCTTTTAAATGATAATGGTAATTACGATAGTCTATCTACTTTAGCTCACGAGTTAGGCCATGCAATGCACACATATTTTAGCAGTAAGTATCAGCCGTTTGCAAAACACGATTATGACATATTTATAGCTGAAATCGCAAGTACTGTTAATGAAATTTTACTTAATAAGTATATGATTAATAATTCTCAAAGCAAAGAAGAAAAATTATTTTATATTGATAACTACCTACAGCATTTTAAAAGTACAGTGTTTAGACAAACTATGTTTGGAGAATTTGAAGATTTTGCACATTCAAAAGTGTCAGATGGTGAAATTTTAAGCCCAAATATACTTGATGCAAAATATAAAGAATTATTACAAAAACATTTTAAGAATACAGTTATTATTGACGATAATATTATTCATGAATGGGAAAGAATACCACACTTTTATTCCCCATACTATGTTTATAAGTACGCAACAAGCTTTATAAGTGCAGTAAACATAGCAAACTCTATTTTAGAAAACAAAAATAATATGATTGAAAAATATATGCAAATTCTTAAAAGTGGTAGTGATGGTTACCCTACTGAAATACTTGCAAAAGCTGGTATAGACTTAACCAAAGATGAAACTTATGAATATGCATTTGATGATATGAAAAACTGTCTTAAAGAAGCAGAAAAACTAATTAATGAGTTATATAAATAAAAATATAATACTTTTATTTTAAATATAATATTAAAATTGTTTTTATATCACATCAAAATTATATGTTTTATTTTACCATTAAGATATTTTATTAATTACAATAAAAAAAGCGAGAGTTCGCTTTTTTTTATTACAAACATTCTTTATGACAAAATAAGCATAAAATAATAATTATTTTTTCATTTTTTCAAGTAAATCACTAATTCTATCAAGGTCCGCTCTACTGTAGTAATCAATGTAAATTCTACCACGATTGTCGTTACCTAAAACACTAACTTTTGTGCCAAAAACACGCTTCATGTTATCAATTAACTCTCTAAGTTCTACTGATTGATTACTTACTGTATTGCTGCCTTTTGTGCCTTTTACAGCCTTTTCTAGATCTCTTACAGTTAATTTCTTTTGACAAACTTGATGAGCAAGCTTAATCTGAGCTTTTCTGTCAGTAACAGCAACTAGGCTTCTAGCATGACCAGCAGAGATTTTACCTTCTTCAATCATATTAATAACTTCTGGCTCTAAATTTAACAATCTAATCGTGTTAGCAACTACTGGACGCGATTTACCTAATCTATCAGCCACCTTATCTTGCGTCCAACCAAAATCCTCCATTAATTTTTTCATTGCACGTGCACATTCCATAGGATTTAAGTCTTCGCGCTGCAAATTTTCAAGCAAACTTACTTCTGCAATCTCACTTTCTGTGTATTCTTTAACTATTGATGGTATTTCCGTTAAACCAGCTATTTTTGATGCTCTAAATCTTCTTTCTCCAGCTATTATCATATATCTTTCACCGCGTTTAACAACTATAATAGGTTGAATAACGCCATGTACTTTTATACTATCAGAAAGCTCCTTCATTGCCTTTTCTTCAAAAACTTTTCTTGGCTGATTAACATTAACATCCAATTCACTTAATGGCAATTTAACAACAACATCATTTGTTAAATCTCCGTCTAAATCTCCGGGCATTTTTACAACTTCATGTGTTGCAACTTTTTCATCTGATACATTTTGTGTTACATCATTTCCATACACGCCAAATAGACTATCAAGTCCTCTTCCTAAACCTTTTTTCATAAATTCTCCTTTGTTTAATTTAAAAATAAACATTTTATAAACGCGCTAAATACTAATTTGCGCTTTAATTTTATACGCAAACATAACTATTTTAAATCTTTATTGCGCTCTAATAATTCAACTGCTAAATCGTGATATGCTAAACCACCACGGCTTTTAGCATCATAAGCACAAATAGGCATACCATAACTTGGTGCTTCGGCAAGTCTTATATTATTAGGTATTACTGTATTAAATACTTTCTTTCCAAAAAATTTACGTATTTCGTCACTAACTTGACTAACTAGGTTGCTTCTATTATCTTTCATTGTTAATATTACACCTTCGACATCAATTTCTGGGTTAAGATGTTTTTTAACAAGCTTAATAGTATTCATAAGTTGTGTTAAGCCTTCAAGGGCAAAAAAATGACATTGAATTGGTATCATTACAGAATCACAAGCCGTCAAAGCATTAACAGTAAGTAGTCCAAGTGATGGTGGACAATCAATACAGATATAATCATATGATTTTTTTAGCCTATTTAAAATATTTTTGAGTACCTTTTCGCGATTATCCATAGAAACAAGTTCGATTTCAGCTCCGGCAAGATTTATTTCACTAGGTAAAACATCTAAACCATTAATACTTGTTTTTCTTATCACTTCTTCTACATAATTCTCGCCGACAATAACATTATATATACTTTTGATATCACTGTCTTTATCTAATCCAACTGCACTAGTGGCATTGCCTTGTGGATCCAGGTCTATTAATAATACTTTTTTACCCATTGTTGCCATATATGCACTAACATTTACGCACGTTGTAGTTTTACCAACACCGCCCTTTTGATTAGCATAAGCAATTATTTTTCCCATATTCTCTCCTTTGATAGTAATATTATAGCATATTAATATTTTTATATCAAACGATTTATAAAAAAATAAAATATTTTTAACTGTTTCACGTGAAACATTTTTAATATATTTAATATAACACAATATTATAAATACATATTAATATACTGTAAATTGAGTTGATTAAAAATTGTTCTAATTCAAATTGTTTCACGTGAAACAATAAAAAGAACAACTTAAAATGTTGTCCTGTTAATGATATATTTAAAATGTTTCACGTGAAACAATAATTATTATAATTAAATTATTTACATTTTACTAAATTAAAGGTTTTAATCTAGGTTTGTTCATTCCACGTGGATATAATTGTTCGCATTTATTAATTTTTTCAATAATAATAAATTTTCTTTTTATATCTTCATTTAATAAAACTGTTTCTATGTCCTTAAATTTACCACCTAAAATATGAATACATTTTTTTGCATTATTTAATTCATCTTCTATGTTATCACTTTTATATGCTATAAATTGTCCACCAACTTTAACATATGGCAAACAATATTCAGTTAAAGTTGGCATTTGGGCAACCGCACGAGCTATTACATAATCAAAAGAATTTAGATATTTATTTTTAAATTCAATATCTTCAGCTCTATAATGCAAACATTGAATACCATTAAGGTTTAGCTTTTTAATAACATCATTTAAAAAAATTATTCTCTTGTTTAGACTATCTACAAGCGTTACATTTAGATCAGGCCTAATTATTTTTAATAATAACCCGGGAAATCCAGCACCAGTACCAATATCGCACACAGACGCGTTTGTTTTATAGTGCGCACTAAATAGTGCGCTGTCAGTAAAATGTTTAATATAAACATCATCATACTTTGTTATTGCAGTAAGATTAATTTTTTCATTGTAATCTATTAGCATCTGATAATATACATCTAATTTATTTTTAATATCATCATTAAATACAATATTATTTTCTCTTAATACGCTTTCTAAAAGTTCAATAGCATTATTTTCCATACCAATATAATATATGTTTTTATATAAAATGTCAAATATATATTCGGAGTTATATGTGTGTAAATTACATTAACATAGTTTTATTAAATTTTTAGTTGGATGCATGAACAGACTACTTTTGATAATAAAAAATACAAAACAATCGTTTTGTATTTAAAAAATCTTATAAAATATGTGATTTTTGCACTGAATATACTTATTTTTCTATTTAAAAAAATTTATTCATCCTTAGCATTTTCACTAACAAAATCTACACTGCTTAACTCTTCTTTATTGTTAAAGTTTAGTACTTCACCAGTTTCAGCTTCACCACTTATTTCACGTTCTTCTTCTTGGCTTTCAACATCTTTATCTTCGTTTGTTGGAGTTATTGCTATTGAAACAATCTTTTCGCCATCAACCATTTTCATAACTCTAACACCAAGAGAATCTCTACCAAACTCGCTAATTTCATTGCCATTTACTCTTATGATTGTGCCTTTATCACTAATAAGAATTAAATCATCATTGTTAGATATTTGTTTTAAACCAACAAGTAATCCAGTTTTTTCATTAAATACCCCGGCTTTTACACCTTTTCCAGCTCTTGTCTGCAATCTATATTGAGATAGATCACTTCTCTTGCCATAACCATTTTCGGTTATTGTAAGTACCTTATAAATAGTTTTGTTTGGGATATTTTCTTTAATTTTATTAATGTCAGTGTTTTCATTAATTTGTAAATTTTCTTCAATTTTTTCGTTTTCTTCTACATTTTTTTGCAAAATTTCACTATTTTTTTCTATTTTTTCAGTAATTTTATCTTCTTTAAGTCTTATCATACTTACTAGATAATCACCACTTTCAATGTCCATACATTTAACGCCCTGTGTATCTCTACCCATAGCTCTAACATCCGTTTCGGCAAAGTGAATACATTTTCCGTTATGTGTAGCAACAAGTATCTCATCTTTTCCGTTCGTTAATTCAACAGATATAAGTTCGTCAGTTTCTAGTAACTTAATCGCAATTTTACCAACTTTTCTAATACTTTCAAACTCTACAAGTGAAGTCTTTTTGATAAGTCCGTTTTTGGTTGCCATCATTAGATAACCACTTTCATTTTCTTTTAACGGAATTAAAGCAGTAACCTTTTCACCTGATGATAATTGAAGCAAGTTGATTATTGCCCTTCCTTTTGCCTGCCTTGATGCTTCTGGTATTTCATAACCTTTCATTGAATATACTTTGCCCAAATTTGTAAAGAATAGTAGTGTATCATGTGTACTTGTAACAAATATCTTTTCAACAAAATCTTCTTCTTTGGTTGTTAGTCCGGTTACACCTTGGCCAGCTCTATGTTGGGCTCTATATTCAGCAACTGGCAAACGTTTTACATAACCACAGTGAGTTAAACTAATAACTACGTCTTCTCTCGCAATAAGGTCAGCAATATCAATATCACCATAATCAAAACTAATCTCGGTTTTTCTTGGCTCACCATAAGCATCACTTATTTCAAGCAATTCAGTTTTTATAATATTCCAAACTCTATGTTCGTTTGCAAGTATATCTTTAAAATCTTCAATTTGTTCATGTAAACTTGATAAGTCGTTTTTAATCTTTTCAACTTCAAGTCCTGTTAATCTTTGCAATCTCATATCAAGTATTGCACCTGCTTGAATTTCATCAAGCAAAAACTTTGAAGTCAAATTCAAAATAGCATCTTGTCTGTCTGCACTGGCTTTAATTGTTGTAATAACTTCATCAATATTAGTAAGCGCTATCAAAAGACCTTCCAAAATATGTGCTTTTTCTTGAGCTTTTTCTAAATCGTATTTTGTACGTTTTGTAACAACTTCTTTTTGGAATTGTAAGTAGTAATTTAAAACTTCTTTTAGATTTAAAAGTTTTGGCTCGCCATTAACAAGTGCAAGCATAATAATTCCGTTTGATATTTGAAGTTCTGTATGCTTATATAAGAAATTTAATATTACTTGTGGGTTGTAATCTTTTTTTACATCTATAACTATTTTTATACCTTTACGGTTACTTAAATCTACAAGTTTTGCAATACCTTCAAGTCTTTTATCCTTAACAAGATTTGCAATATCAGTAACAAGTTTTGCTTTGTTTACTTGATATGGAAGCTCCGTTATTGTAATTGTACTCTTGCCATTATCTTCTTCTTCAATATTAGCTCTGCCACGAACAATAACACCACCACGACCTGTTGAGTAAGCATGTTTTATTGCCGTTCCACCCATAATAAGTCCACGAGTTGGGTAGTCTGGGGCAGGAATATATTGCATAAGTCCTTCAATATCAATATCGGGATTATCTATCATTGCAACACAGCCAGCAATAACTTCTTTAAGATTATGAGGAGGTATATACGTTGCCATGCCAACAGCAATACCGTCACTACCATTTACAAGTAAGTTAGGAAATCTCGCAGGAAGCACAACTGGTTCTTTATATTCACCATCATAGTTTGGAACAAAATCAACGGTATTTTTATCTATATCTCTTAACATTTCATTTGCAAGTTTAGATAACCTTGCTTCTGTGTATCGGCTTGCAGCCGCACTATCTCCGTCTATACTACCAAAATTACCATGACCTTGAACAAGTGGATTGTTAATGGAAAAGTCCTGAGCAAGTCTTACCATTGCATCATAAATTGAACTGTCGCCGTGTGGATGGTATTTACCCATAACGTCACCAACCGTTCTTGCAGACTTTTTAAATGGTTTATCATAAGTTGCACCCATTTCTCCCATGCCGTAAATGATACGTCTATGCACAGGCTTTAAACCATCTCTAACATCTGGTATGGCTCTACTAACATTAACAGCCATTGCATATGCAATAAAGTTTTCTTTCATTTGATCGTTAAGGTCTACATCAACAACTTTACTATTAGCAAGTATTTTTGATAGTTCTTCGCTATAATCGTTCTTTTTCATATTTCTCCTGTCAAAATTTTAAAAATTGTTATAAAATTTTGATTTTTTTATATTTTTTTGCTGTTTTTTGGCTTTTTTATCGATTTTTTTGTAAATTTTTATTTTTTTTAAATATCTAAGTTTTTAACAAGTGTTGCATTTTCTTCAATAAACTTTCTTCTAACTTCAGGATTATCTCCCATCAAATCATTAAATACTTTGTCTGCTTCTATCGCATCACTCATGTTAACTTTTAAAAGTATTCTTCTTTCTGGGTCCATGGTTGTTTCCCAAAGTTGTTCGGCATCCATTTCTCCAAGTCCTTTATATCTTTGAAGACTTGTAACCTTTTTTGTGTTTGTATTATTAAAATTTGTCATATCTTCTTCGGTATAAAAATATTTATCTTCTCCTCCACAAGTAACTTTATAGAGTGGTGGTTGAGCAACAAACACATGGCCTTCACTAATAAGCTTTGGCATAAATCTAAATATAAATGTCAAAAGCAAAATCCTAATATGGCTTCCGTCAACATCAGCATCAGTCATGCAGATAATTTTGTTATATCTCAATTTGCTACTATCATAATCTTCATGAATACCGCAACCAAAAGCTGTAATCATGGCTTTAATTTCTTCACTAGACAAAGCCCTGGCAAGTCTTGCCTTTTCCACATTTAATATTTTACCTTTTAAAGGCAAAATAGCTTGATATCTTGGATCTCTGCCACCTTTTGCACTTCCACCAGCAGAATCACCCTCTACAATGTATATTTCACAAAATTCTGGGTTTTGCTCACTGCAATCAGAAAGCTTACCTGGAAGAGTAGTTGTTTCAAGTGCTCCCTTTCTTCTTGCAAGTTCTCTTGCATTTCTGGCGGCATCACGTGCCCTTTGTGCCGTGATAGAGCGTAGTATAATCTCTTTTGCATCTTTTGGGTTTTCTTCCAAATATGTGCCAAATCCTTCCTGCAAAGCATTACCAACAATTGCTCTCATTTCACTATTACCAAGTTTTGTTTTGGTTTGACCTTCAAATTGTGGGTCAGTAAGCTTTACAGAGATAACTGCTGTTAGCCCTTCTCTTACATCATCTCCAGATAATTTTTCTTCTGGTTTAAGCAATTTTTCTTTATGCCCATAATCATTAATTATTTTTGTTAAATATGTTTTAAAGCCGTCTAAATGAGTTCCACCTTCTTCAGTATTAATATTATTTGCGTATGCATAAATAATTTCGTTATATGTGTCGTTATATTGCAATGCTATTTCAACTTCATTTTTAGCCCCAACTTTATTTATATATATTGGCTTTTCAAACAAAACAGTTTTGCTACGATTTAAATAATCAACATATTCAATAATTCCGCCTTCGTAATGAAAAGTTTCACTTTTAACTTCTTCACCGCGTTCATCAGTCAAACTAATAGTTATACCTTTATTTAAAAACGCGATTTCTCTAAACCTGTTTTTAACATGTTCGTAATTAAAGTTCACTGTTTCAAAAATATCGGCATCTGGTTTAAAGGTAACTGTTGTGCCATGTTTATCTGCTGGCTCAATAACTTTTAATGGTTCGTCTGGTATACCTCTGTGATACATTTGATAGTGGTGTCCACCATTTTGGTAAACATCAACAGTAAGCCATTCACTAAGCGCATTAACACAAGAAACTCCAACGCCATGCAAACCACCACTAATATGGTAACCTTCTCCACCAAACTTACCACCTGCGTGAAGTTTTGTTAAACATATTTCAACAGCACTTTTATTTTCTGGCTGATGGATACCTGTTGGTATACCACGACCATTATCTGTAACTTTGCAACTGCCATCTTTTTGAAGAATAACTTCAATAGTATCGCAATATCCTGCAAGAGATTCGTCAATACTATTATCAACAATTTCTGTTATTAAGTGATGCAAACCCCTTTCATCAGTACTGCCAATATACATACCTGGTCTTTTTCTTACTGGCTCAAGTCCTTCCAAAACTTGAATATCACTTGCTTCATAGT
>CAMOCI010000020.1 GCA_946610635.1 uncultured Clostridia bacterium
CACTATTTGGGTTAGAGGACGGTGTTGTGTCTTCTATTATATCTATGCCAACAATAATAGCAACGAGCATAGGCGCATCTATTATACCTAATCTTAAAAATTCTATTAATAAAGAAAAGCAAATTTTAAATGCTTTAAAAATTGTTTGGCTTGCTTCAATTTTTTGTGCAATGATTTTTATATTTTTTGCACCAGACATAACTAGGTTTTTATATGGTAGTGGGCTAACAAGCAAAACTATAAACGAACTTGGTATTTCTGCTGATTTACTAAGGTTAAACGGCTTCAATATTATATATATTTGTGTGCTTAGTATTTGCACAAGCATTTTACAAGGGCTAGATAAAAGTATTTTGCCTGTTAAAAATTTGATAATAGCTAGTGCTGTTAGATTTTTAGTACTTACCATATGTCTAACAAATGAGTGGCTTAATATTTATGGGCTTGCATTAGCTGATATGTCATTTTATTCTATTGCAATGATATTAAACTTTGTGTCAATAAAAAAATTAATAAATATCAAATTTGAGTTTAAAAAACTTTTTGTTCTGCCAACTTTTTCACTTATGATTACATTTTTAACAATGCAACTTGTCAAAATAATACTACCAAGTTTGCTACCATTTAGAGTTATTGTTTTAGCTTTTATGATTTGTGGATTTATAGTTTATGTTTCAATTTTATTTGCAGCAAAAGTATTTAACGTGCAAGATTTATTTACATTAAGAAAAAAGAAAATTTTAAAAAATTAGCAAAAAAACTATAAAAATACCATTAAAAATATTTGATTTTAGTAAATTTTATTAAAATATAATCAAAAATATAAAATTTAACTTATTAGTTAATGCTTCAAAATTTATTTTTTTGTTGTTTAATTTTTTGATTTATTAAAAATATTTTCTTTTATTTTAAAAATAATGTAAAATAATATTTATGAAAATTGGAGATTTAGAAACTAAAAATAATTTATTCTTAGCACCAATGGCTGGCTATACTGATGTTGCACTTAGGCATCTGGCAAAAAAGTTTGGTGCTGGTTTAACTACAACAGAAATGGTTAGTGCAAAGGGTTTAATATATGATAGTGAAAAGACAAAATGGCTTTTGCATACAAGTTGTTTAGAGGATATAAAGTCGGTTCAACTTTTTGGCAACGAGCCACAAGTTTTTGTTGAAGCAATAAAAAATCCTGTTCTTGAGAAGTTTGATATTATAGATATTAACATGGGTTGTCCTGCACCAAAAATTATTAAAAATGGCGAAGGTAGTTTTTTGATGACTAATCCAGATTTAGCGTACGAGATTGTTAAAGCATCTTGTGTAGCAACTAAAAGACCTATTACAGTTAAAATGCGTTTGGGATACGAAACAAACAACGCAGTTGAGTTTGCAAAAACATTGGAGAAAGCAGGTGCTAGTGCAATTTGTGTACATGGTAGGTTAAAAACACAAGGCTACAGTGGCTTTGCGGATTATGAAGAAATTGCTAAGGTTAAAAGAGCAGTGAATATTCCAGTTATTGCAAATGGTGATGTTGTTGATGAAAACTCATACAAAAAGATTTTACAAGTTACAAATGCCGATGCAGTTGCTATTGGTAGGGCAAGCATAGGTAACCCACATATATTTGCTGAACTCTTACATTTAGATATGCCTTATGACAAGTTTGAAACAATAAAAGAACAATATGAAATGTTATTAAGAATATATGATGAGCATTTCGTTATAACAAATATGCGTAAACAAGTAAATCAATATTTAAAAGGTTTAAATGTACCGCAAACTGTAAAACTTGATTTATTAACAAAGCAAACTTATACTGAAGTGTTGGAGATTTTACAAAATATATTCAAAGAATAGGTTAAACACCTATTTTTATTTGTAAAAAAGTATTATTTAGGTTAAAATATTGATAAGTTTATTTTACAAAAAATAAAAATTAAAACATAATGTTTGGAGATATATATGAAAAAAGCTATTGAAGATTTTGATTTTAACAGTAAAAAAGTTTTGCTGCGTGTAGACTTTAACGTACCACTTAATAATGGCAAAATTGTTAGTGATGTTAGAATTGTTGAAGAATTGCCAACAATTAAATATTTGCTAGACAAACATGCAAAAATAATTTTGTGCTCTCATTTAGGTAAACCTAATGGACAAGTAAATAAAATTTATTCTTTAAAACCGGTTTATCAAAGATTAAAAGAATTATTACCACAAACAAAAGTATATTTTTGCGACCAAACTATTGGCGAAAAAGCAGAAAAAATGGCAAACCAATTAAAAGATGGCGAAATTTTATTGCTCGAAAATTTGAGATTTGAAAAAGGTGAAGAGGAAAACGCGGATTACATGGTAGATGCGCTTTCAAAACTTGCAGAAACTTTTGTTTTTGATGCATTTGGCACTAGTCATAGAAAGCATGCATCAACTTATGGTGTTTCTAAAAAACTGCCTAGTTGTATGGGGTATTTGGTTAAAAAGGAAACAGAAACTTTTGACCAAATTTTATCAAAGCCTAAAAAGCCTTTTGTTGCTATACTTGGTGGTGCAAAAATCAGCGATAAAATTGATGTTGTTAAAAATTTATTAAACAAAGTTGATACAATTCTTATTGGTGGTGGTATGTGCTTTACTTTTATTAAAGCAATTAAGGGAGAAGTCGGCGCATCAATTGTAGATGATGAAAAACTTGATTTTTGCTTTAATGTAATTAAAGAAGCAATTAATAAAAAGGTTAAAATTATATTACCTGTTGATTTTGTCTGTGCAAACAGCATTGATGACGAAGCTAGTGCAGAAGTTTACAAACTTGGCAAAATACCCCTAGATAAAATGGGACTAGATATAGGACCAAAAACTGTAAAACTTTTTAAAAAATTTATCAAACATGCAAAAACTATTGTTTGGAATGGGCCTATGGGTGTGTATGAAAAAGAAATTTTTTCCAATGGCACAAAAAGTGTTGCAGAACTTGTTGCTAAAAACAAACATTGCATATCAGTTATTGGGGGTGGAGATGTTGTTGGTGCTGTTGAAAAATTTGAGCTTCAAGATTATTTTACACACATATCAACAGGTGGTGGTGCTAGTTTAAAACTTTTGGAAGGCAAAGAACTACCAGCAATTAATGTTTTACAAGATAAATAACACAAAAGGAGAGTTATGAAAAAATTTTTGCTTGTATGTAATTTTAAAATGAATAGTGTAGCATTAAGTGAGTATCAAAATGAAGTAGGACAAAAGCAAATAAATAATTTGGTATTATGTCCAAATTTTTGCGATATAAAAGAGTATTGTGCATTAAAACCAAATGGCATTATGATTGGTGCACAGAATGTAAGCGAGTTTACTAATGGCGCTTATACTGGTGAAGTGAGTGCAAAAATGCTTAAAGATGTAGGCGCTGACTTTTGTATTGTAGGGCATAGTGAGCGCAAAAAATATTTTTATGAATCGCACGAGCAAACAAATACAAAAATAAAAAACTTGATTGCAGAAGGTGTAACTCCTATTGTTTGTGTTGGAGAAGATATTAAAAAGGATGAAGATTTTGCAGTTCGATTTGTTTTGATGGAACTTAACCAAATTTTGAAAGATATAGATTTATCAAGAATTATTGTAGCCTACGAGCCTATTTGGGCAATAGGTACAGGACTTGTGCCAAGCAACAAGCATATAGAGTTAGTGATAAGCGCTATAAAAAAATATACAGGAATTGATATGGTTTTGTATGGTGGTAGTTTTGGCGAAAATAACTATATTCAAATTGCAAGTATTAATGGCGTTGACGGAGCTTTGATTGGTGGTGCAAGTTTAAAACCAGATTTGATTTGTAAAATGCAAAGTGAAATAGATTAATGAATTTTAAACACTATTTTTATTAAAATTAATTTAAAAATTATACCTAAAAAACTGTTTTTGATAAGGAGATTTAATGTGAAAAAACCTGTTGCTTTGGTTGTGATTGATGGCTTTGGAATTGGTGAAGATTATAAAGGTAATGCAATAAAATATGCAAAAATGCCATATTTTGATTATTTATTAAAAACTTATCCACATTCAAAACTTGGTGCTAGTGGCGAAAATGTTGGATTAAAACATGGTCAAATGGGTAATAGTGAAGTTGGACATCTAAATATTGGCGCTGGTCGTATTGTTAGTCAAGATATGACAAGAATTGATAATGCTATTGAAGATGGCAGTTTTTTCAAAAATAAAGTGTTAACAAACTTGATGAATAATTTAAAAGAAAACGATGGGAGTTTGCACATAATTGGTCTTATGAGCGATGGTGGTATTCATAGCCATATCAATCATTTGTTTGCTGTGATGCAACTTGCAAAGAAATATGATGTTAAACAAGCTTATATTCATTTTATAAGTGATGGTAGAGATACTGACGTGCATAGTGCAATTAATTTTGCACAACAAATTGAGCAAAAAATAAAAGAGATAGGTGTTGGAGTTATTGCAACAGTTGGTGGTAGATTTTATGGAATGGATAGAGAATTAAAATACGACAGAATAAAAAAGCATTACGATACAATAGTTTTTGGACAAGGAGAAAATTTTAAGACTGCAAAGGATGCTATTGAAGCAAGTTATAACAAAAACGTAACAGATGAGTTTATTGTGCCTTGCACCATTGGAGATTATATACAGCATTTGCCAAATCAAAATGATGGCTTTGTGTTTATTAATTTTAGAAAAGATAGAACAAAACAATTAACCGATGCATTAACAAATAAAACTTTTAATAAATTTAAAACTAAGTGTGCCTTTAAAAATTACGTTTGTATGACAAAATATGGTAATTTTGATGCAGATGTTGCTTTTGAGTTTCACGCAATACAAAATAGTTTAAGTGAAGTAGTTAGCAAAAATGGGTTACTTCAAGCAAAGTTAAGTGAGCCAACAAAATATGCGCATGTAACATACTTTTTAAATGGTGGGATAGAAGAAGCATTTGCTGGCGAAGATAGGTATAAAATACCACCAAAAAATGTTAACACATTTGACGAAGCACCAGAAATGAGTGCAAAGGAACTTGCAGAAAAGTTTGATGAAGTTGTCAAACTTGATAAATACGATTTTATGATGTGCAATCTTGCAAACTGCGATATGGTTGGTCACACAGGCAATTTTGATGCAACAGTTAAAGCATTGCAAGCAGTTGATAAAGCCCTAGAAATTATTTGTAAAAGCGTTTTAGATAATGGTGGTGAGTTAATTGTAACTGCAGACCATGGAAATTGTGAAAAAATGCTTAATACAGATGGTACAATTTGCACAACTCACACAAACAACCCTGTTTGGTGTATATATGTAGGCAATAAAAATGTAAAAATGCAAGATGGCAGGCTTGCTGACCTATCGCCAACAATACTTTCACTTTTGAAATTAGAAATACCAAAGGAATATACTGGTAAAAATTTATTGCAGATAGTAAATAAATAATAGATTTTTATATTTTTTGCAAATTAATATTGTTTTTTGTTTTAACAATAAAATAAATGTTTTCATATATATTTTTATAAAATACAAAAAATTATTTTTTTTGTGTTTTTTTAACATTTTTTTTAATAAATGTTTTTTATTGTTTATACTATAATTTTATGTAGGAGTTTTTTATGTTTTTGTTTAGAAAAAATATTATTTTGGTGCCAAGTGATTATGATGGTGTATCTAATTCAAAAGGGTTAATTAGTTTAGATTGTTACGATTCAAAAGTTGTTTGCAGTTTAAAAATATACAACTTGTCCATTCAAAAGCCTTTAACGCTAGGGCTTGCGATAAACAATAAAGTTAATAAAATTAATGTTAATGAACATAATTTTAATAATTTACAATTTGAAATTAATGATACTGTAAAAAATACTGATAACATTGCTTGTGTGCTTTTAGATATTTTGGGTGGTAATTACAAAATTATGCTTTGGGGTAGCACGCAAATCAACAATGGATGGAAGGCTTCACTTCAATCTATTTTAGATGAAGTGAAAACTGAAACAATAAAAGATAGTAATACTCATTGTAAAACTAATAATCTTTGTGAGCCAGAAGAAAATATTTGTAAAACTAATTCAAAACAAGAAAAACAATCTTTGTGGAATAACTTTAAAGAAGAATTATGTTATGAAAATACAAATTGCACTCAATTTAATAATAATTACAATAATTTGTGTGGTGAGCAATTTGATAGTGAAGAAATAGAAATAAGTAAAAATGAAAACTGTGATGTCGACGCAGATTTAAGTGTTTTTGAAGATTTAAAGGAAGCTGAAAACAAAACTGAGGTATATTCTTATGAAGAAGAAAAATTAAATAATTTCATTGATAAAGTTATTGATATGACAGAAGATAACAAGCAAGAGAGTATAAAAAGAAATGTTGAAGACATGTCTTTTTATGAACGTATTAATCCACAAATAGAAAAAATGTTTAAAAATAACAAACAAGAACTAGTTCTTAATGAAATTTTACCAAACAGCAAATTTTGTAGGGTAGAGTTTGAAGATGGTAATGGTTATTATGTTTTTGGTATTATATATGATGATGGTTTGCCAAAATATTTATGTTATGGTGTACCAGCAAAAAAAGATAGCCAGCCACCGCAAGAACTATCTAACTTATATCAATGGTTGCCTATTGATGCAACGGATGATAGTGGTGATGGCTATTATATGATGTATCAAGATGCTTTAACTGGCAAAAATATTGCATTAGAGATTATTTAAAAAAGATAGTGAGTTATTCTCACTATTTTTGTTTTCATAAAAATTTATTTATATTATTTTTTTAACAAAAATTAAAAATAAAAAAAGTATTTATAAGCTTTATATTATTGCAATATTGCTTATTTTATGTAATAATAATTGCATGAAAGTTTTTTGCATTAGTGATTTGCATTTAAGTTTAACTTGTGATAAGCCTATGAATATATTTGGTCCTACATGGGATGGCTATTGGGAAAAAATAGTTCAAGATTGGCAAAGCAAAGTTACAGATGATGATATTGTTTTGATTGCAGGCGATATTAGTTGGGCAATGAAGTTGGAAGATGCAGTAAGCGATATAAAAGAAATTAACAAACTACCGGGCAAAAAAATATTTATTCGTGGTAATCATGATTATTGGTGGAAAAGTTTAAGTGCTATAAAAAATGCTTTTCCTGAAAACTGTTATGTAATACAAAACGATAGTTTAAAGATAGGTAATTATGTTTTTTGTGGTACAAGGGGCTGGACTGTTCCAGAAGGCAATAATGTTAGTGAAGAAGACAAGAAGATGTTAAATAGAGAACAGCAACGATTAATTTTGTCATTGAAAAGTGCAAAACAAAAGATGCAAGATGGCAATAAACTTGTTTGTATGATACATTATCCACCTTTTAACAGCAAATTAGAAAATAGTGATTTTACAAATCTTATGGAAGAATATGGAGTTGATAAATGTGTTTATGGTCACATACACGGAGAAAATAGTAGATGCGTAAAGTTACTTGTAAAAAATAATATTGAGTACTATTTAACAAGTTGTGATAAAGTACAAAATCAATTAGTTTTAATTTATGATAAGGAGTAATATGAATTGTAAATATCATGCAGATAAAGAAAGTGTTTCTAAATGCAAGTTATGTGGGACAGAGTTATGCGAAGATTGCTCAAAGTTTTCCAAAAAGTTTGATAGATGTCCAAAGTGTGCAAAAAAAGAAATTTCTTATTTGTATTTCAGAATAAAACATGGATTAACCTTTAATGTTTTAAGCCTTATCTGTGCGGTTGGTTTTTTAATAATGTATGTTGTTGCGCTATGTTTAGGACAATTAGATAAAAGCTTTACTATTATCGGTGCAATAATATTAGTAATTCTTTTGCCAATAACTATATTGATATTAATTTATTCAATAAACAACCTAAAAAAATATAAAAAATATTTAGAATTATAATGGTGGTAATATGGAGTTTAAACATAAACCTGTAATGCTTAATGAGTGTCTTGAAGGCCTTAATATAAAAAGTGATGGTATATATTTTGATGGCACGTTAGGTGGGGCTGGGCATAGTAGTGAAATATTAAAAAGACTAACAACTGGTAAACTTATAGCAACAGATAAAGATGATGATGCGCTTAAAGTTTCTACTCAAAGATTATCAAAAATATCAAGTAATTTTGTTACGGTTAAAAGTGATTTTAAAAAGTTTGATAATGTGCTAGATAATTTAGGTATTGAAAAAATTGACGGAGTTTTGCTAGACCTTGGCGTTAGCAGCTATCAATTAGATAATGCCGAGCGTGGTTTTTCTTATATTGCGGATGCACCACTTGATATGCGTATGGATAGAACTAATCCGTTAACCGCCGAAGTGGTTGTTAACGAATATAGCGCTGAAAAATTAACAAAAATTTTTTATGAGTATGGCGAAGAAAGTTTTACAAAACAAATAGTAAAAAACATTGTTGAATTTAGGCAACAGCAAAAAATTACAACAACAAAAATGCTGGCAGATATTATCAAAAATTCTGTGCCAAAAATAGTACAAATGCAAAGGGGTAATCCTTGTAAAAAAGTTTTTCAGGCAATAAGAATAGAAGTTAATGGTGAACTAACGGGATTATATGAAGTTATTAATCAAATGATTAAAAGACTAAATAAAGGTGGTAGAATTGCAATTTTAACTTTTCATAGTTTAGAAGATAGAATTGTTAAAGATGTGTTTAAAGAAAACAACACAGGTTGCATTTGTCCAAAAAACATACCAATTTGTGTATGTGGGCATAAAGAGAGTGTAAAACTTATTAACAAAAAGCCTATTACGGCTAGCAAAGAAGAGTTAAAAGAAAATAGCCGTAGTGCTAGTGCAAAGTTAAGAATTGCAGAAAAATTGTAAAATTTGTTATATATTTTTACGTTTAAAAATTTTAGTAAAAAAAACTATTGCAAAACATGTTTTAAATATGTAAAATGAATATATAAGGAGGTGTGTGAATATATTATGAATGATATTGAAAGTGATATTTTAATAGCAGACCCAGAAGAAGAAATTGAAGAAGCACAAAACGAACAAGAATATAACACATCTCAAAATAGCGTAGATGATAGTGACAATTTGTTTGAGGTTAAAGAATACAAAAAACAAGAAGAAAATAAAACGTTAAAAAAAGAAGCTGACGTTTTTGTAAATTATAACTTTAACAATTTAAACA
>CAMOCI010000021.1 GCA_946610635.1 uncultured Clostridia bacterium
CCAATAGTAACACATTTTTTGCATTTTTTTGCTATTTTTTTGCCAATTTTATCATCATTGTTTATAACTGCAATATCATCACCATAAAAAAACTTAGCTTTTATTTTTTCATAATTTTTCTGTGTTTTAAAAAAATCAAGGTGATCACTTTTAACGTTGGTCAAGCATTTAACAGCAAAATTTATGCCATAAATTTTTTTATAAAATATAGCATGTGCACTAACCTCCATAATGCAGTACTCAACTTTTGCTTTAACCATTTGTGCAAATATTTTAAAAAGTTTTATACTGTCTGGCGTTGTCATATGGGCATCATATTTTTTTTGGCATATAAAAACTCCATTTGTGCCAATTACTCCAACTTTTTTACCAAAACTTTTTATTAGATTTGCAATTAAATAACTACAACTCGTTTTGCCATTAGTACCTGTTATCCCTATAATTTTTAACTTTTTTTGTGGTTTATCATAAAAAATTGCGGATATAATTGCCATTGCTTTTCTTACATTGTTAACTATAATAAAAAACACTTTTATATTTGTAACTTTTTTTACAAAGATATTTTTAAAAATATTTTTATTATAAAATTCATCATTATTATTTTTTTGTGAAACTTTAATAAAATAACTATTAGATTTTGATTTGTATTTTAAATAATCATTCTGTGACAATACCACCGCGTTAGCACCATTTTGGATAGCTTCATCAATATAAATAACGCCATTAGTTTTGGTGCCGCTTAAACAAAAATACATTGAGTTTTTTTTGATATCTTTACTATTAAAAGATAAGTATTTAATATGACGCAAAATGTTACTTATAGCATTTTTCATACTTCTTAATATGATTGAAACTGAATTTAGGTTAAATGGATTAGTGTTAGATTACAAAAAAAATTAGTATAAATAATTAAAAAAATCTAAATCAAACCTGAGTTCAATTTAGATTATCGCTGGTGGGGACGACCCAAAACAACATTTAAAATAGTCAGTAAAATGTAGCAGTATACAATGTTTTGACACAAATCTGACACAACTTTTCTAGTTTTTTTCCGAAAAATAACGGCCTAGACCGTTATTTTTTAATAATAATATTCTTTTTCTTCTGCCTTAAATATGCTTGATAGCATTGATATGATATTGCAATTAAATCATTACGGCCATAATTTCTAAAATCTTGTAAAGTATACTCTTTATTTCTCTCTAAATCGAAAGGCTCAGATACAAACTTTTCTATCTCTGGCTTATCTTGCAATGCTTTACGTATATCTCTTACAGATTGTTTAGCAGATATTTTTCCATCGTCTAGCATTTTGTTTATGTAATCATCCTGGTATGGCAATAATTCCATAAGTTTTGAATAACTAAAATTTTCAAACTCAGGTTTAACTTTAATTTCTTCTATAGAATCAACTTCTTCCTTAAAGTTACTAAAGCGCTTTAACACATTAAAGCCACGTGATAATTGAGTCTTATCCACATTAAATAATTGTTTTATAATTCCATTAAAAGATATCTTTTTATTTCTATCAATAAACTGGCCATCTATATCAACAGTTAAATATTCAAATGCTTCCTTGTCATTATCTTGTGTTTTTAACTCACACTGTTTTTTTAATTTATATAGGTTATAATAAAAATCAATAAAATACTTTTCATGTTGCTCAAATGATACGTTTGTTTTGTCTATTAAATTAGTTATTGCTAAGTCATCAAAAACATATCTTAATTTACTAATACTCTCATTGTTCATATTCTTTTTTTAATAAAACCTCCATCAAAGCCGTTAAGCCATCAACAACTTCTTTATCAGATAAATATTGCTTATCAAAATCTCTTACTTCGACATTCATACATTTATCAATAGTACTTGTTACAGAATCAAATTCTAAACTACCACAATTAGAACAAACTAATTTTTTGACAACTTCCTTATAATCATTATCAATATCTTCATCTTCACTTTCTCGCATGCAACCAAAAGTTGAAAAAAGTCTACTATTGTATAAGTTATTACAAAGTTCTAATAAATCAAAAGAACTAAAATTATCAAAAGAAAATTTTGTTACATATTTAACACACTCAACAACTGCGCTTGTAATACTTTCTAGATCATCAATATTATTTGTATATCTATTGTTCTTACCCTTTACGCCTCTAATATCAACAGAACCAATTTTATCTGTAGTATTTGCGACTTTCTGACATGCCATCTCCCATAAACCTTTAATCAAATCAAAATCTTTAGAAAAGTGGTCTTTTACTACAAGCAAATGTATATGAGGATGCCAAAGCCCTGAATACTTACCTTTTTTAATTTCTATAGCATAAATACCACCAATAAACATTTTACGAAAAGTAGACTTTGAAAATGGATCTCTATCTGTCATATACCGCCATGCTTTTTTTAAAATATTTAAGCCTTCAGTAAGTGTTTTAGTATCTTTAATAGTCAAGGTTAAAAAATTTATTTTATAACCACTTTTTAACATTCTATTAAATCTAGGTACAAGAACTGACATATATTTTCTAGCACGAAGATATGCACAAATAGGACAAAGCTTGTTTTTACAATAAAGTGCTGAATCAAAATGAAGCATGCCACAATCTTGACATTGATAAAGATTAACTAAAGCCATACAATCATCAACTTTATGATAAACTTTATCTATACGACTTAAACCTTTAACATCATTCTTAGTTAATTCATCAAGTGCATGTCTTAATTTTGATGTCACATATCTTCTTTGTGGATTCCTTTGTTTAACGTTATCCCAAGACATAAAAAGACTCCTTAAAATTGTATTTTTTTACTGGCAAATATTTACTTAGTATAGATACAGAAGCCTGACGGCTTTTTGTATCTATTTTTTTGTAACATTCAACATATAATTTGCTAAGAGATAGCACACAGTTTTTAGTGGATATTTGAGGTAGAATAAGTGCAGTATAAATTTTTAATGAATGACTGTACGTTTCTTTATTAGCAAGTGATAGTATGAGTGTATTTTTTTTCTATATCGGGCGAACAGCGTAAACTTATTCTGTTCGCCCTGTTTCTTTTTCTTTTTTCTTTCTTGTAAATATCTTCTTTATAAATCTAAACGGTTTCAATAGTTCATCTTTTAATTTTGCTTTCAATATTTCTTTTTTTACTTTTCTTTTTTCTCGTTCTTCTTTTTTTATTAATTGTTTATAAAATTTATTTACTTGTAAGTCTAAATCTCTTTTAAACATTTTTGTGGCCCACTTATCAGCTAACAAAATAATCTCAAAAGGTACATATTCTTGTGATATTTCATTTTTAGCAAAAATATCATAATAATATTGTTGTATAGCAAAAAATGCATCTAACTTTCTAAAGTCTAAAGGCATGCTATTTTGTTGCTCTTTTGCTTGATTAATATCATTTTGTAGATCTCTAATAACAGCTTTTAATTTTTCAATTTCATTAGAATGTTTATTTAATGCAGGTAACACTTCATCTGCAACAATTAATTCTTTATTATCTTCCATTTTCTAGGCCCTCCTCATATAAGCCTTTAGGCACTGTATAATTAAATCTTTTGTTAAATTCTATTACATCATTAACATTACTGCACTTATGATTTTTTTGAACTAAATCAAAGTCTTTATCTTCAGCAAAGCGCAAAAATGCTTTATTATAAAAATGTGTATCATAATACTTTGTAATGTTCATGCATGGTTTAGAACAATCAATAACAATATCTTCGGTAATAACATTTTTTGTTAAAATACCACTTTCGAGGTATGCCATAACATCTTTATTTGTTGGATAATATCGAGTATGTAAAGTAATAAGTTTTACATTACCAAAATAGTCAAACTCTAAGTCTGCCTCTTTATAAAACTCTCTAAAATCAGATAGATCTCTGACACATTTATCAACTAACTCTGGCCTATGGCATACCATAAATAACTCAGTTCCCCACTGACCTAAAAGTTCTATCCATCTCTTTCTAAAATCTGGCATGATTTCTTTGTTTCTACTATCGAAATATTTATTGCCTTCATCTAAAAAGATTTTTGCATAAGGTGGCAAAAACATTGTTCGATATGTAAGAATATCACTTTTAGTTTTAGAATCATGTTTAACAACATAATGTGGTAGGCCCAAATAAAAGCCATCAACCCAATAATTCATCATAGGCTTTTTTCTAAAAGCATGTATTTCACAATCAAAATCTGTAAAGGCCAAGTGTTTAGGCTTTGACAAGTCATATCCTAAAGCATTTAAACTATCGATTTTGTTATAACAAGCATTTAATGAGTTTTGATCCAAAGCATGTAACTCAACCTGATAAACTAAATATAATGTTTTTCCGGTTCTTTGATTTCCAAAAAATATGTGTGAAATTGCCATATACCCTCCAAAAAAAGTATCAAAAAAGGTTGTATGGCCAAAGCCAGCCAACCTTTTTATCAACATTATTCAGCATAATCAACTGAATTTTCTGTTTTTCTAAATTGTTCCAAATTTTCAAAACCTAACAAAATTGGCTTTTGACCCTCTGGCACATTAAGATATACAGCATCAACTTCAGCACCAAAAGGTATAAACACATCTGGTATCAAATCTTTTGAAAGTCGATGCTCTAACATTGAAAAACCACTGTTATGACTTTCTCTATATGGTGTTAACTGCATTAAAAATACATTGTATGAATTTCCAAAAGTTCCAGTTACTACTTGACTTCCTAAAAATCTAACCTTTGTTATATGACTGCCTAATTCTTTTTCTCTTTCACTTATTTCTCTTGTTTTTACTACTTTTTCTTCCATGTTTCCTTTCTCCTTATTTTCCTTGTTTTTTAATTTAAAATATTTTTTTTCTATGGTTGCGATGTCGCAACCTTTTTGTTTTAACCTTTAAAGTAGGTTAATTATGCTAGGACACTTTGCCTAGACTTACACTATTATTAAGTTGTATTAAAAGTCAAAATTATTTAATATAATTTTACTTTATCTATATCATCAAATAAATTGTCAAAATCTTGTTTAGTAAAAGAATGTTTCATAAAGCCTGGATCATTCTGTTTAACAGGCTTGTGTACACCTTCTAAAAAACCTTGACGTTTTCCAGCTAAATATGCAACTCTTTCCTCTTTTGTAAAGCGCTTAGCATATTGCTGTTTTTGTTCTTTGGTATATGGTTTATATGCCATAAATTACCTCATCTTTTTTGCATAACTTTTTGTATGCTGATATAACATACATTTCTTTAAAAATTTATGTACTTTTAACTCTGAATCAAAAGATTTTTTATCAGCATAAAAATGATATCTTTTTAGCTTTTCTTCACAGCTCTTATATTCTTCTCTTAATTGGTTTTGACTGGTAGATAAAGCCTTTTGTTTTACCTTTTTACTATAAAAACACATAAATTTACCTCAAATTTAAAATATTGTTGACTTTTCTATTCAAAAAGCATATACTATATTTAGATGAGACCTATAACTGATTTATCAGTTGGTTAACTTATGTTAACAGTACAGGTAATGCTGTAATCTCATCTTTTTTTTATTTGCTTTTTTTACTTTTAATTTTTTCAATAGTTGGATAATCTTCAGAAGAAAACTCCCAATTATTAATTTTATGTTTTAACTGTTTTGTTTTAACAGTTAAAGGAAAGGGACTAACATAAGATTTTTCTTTATCATTAGGATCTGGATTTTTTTTAAGAGGCTTAAATTCTACAATCATTGATTTATTAAATAAACTATTCTTTTTGTGATGAGTAATACTTATAATTTTAGATTTATCACCACTACGTTCAAATTCAAAACCTGGATGACCGATTGTCTTATATGAATCGACATTTTCATAAAATTGATTTACTTTTTGCACATCATTATTTTGATGTGCCTTATTTAGTTTTTTCTTTTCTTTCTACCATGAGTTGCGTTATATGCTCTAGCACTATCATTTTGCGCTGCAATATAACCAGAACGATATGCTCTCTCTTCTGCTGTTAAGCGCATAGCTTTCTTTTTATCATCTAATTTATAAGCACCAGAATTTGTACGCTTTACACCTGATTTCAATTCAGCAAAAGCTTTTGCTCTTTTTTCCTGTGGATTTAAAAGAACATGCCCTGTTTTTGTTTTAAATGCCATATTTTCTCCTTCATTAAACAATTTGCAACTTGTTTAATATTTTAGGTGTATTTGCAACTACACCACTGGTCCACAACTTTTTTTTAAAAAAGCTGTGGGAAAAACTTAACCTTCACTTGGCGCCAAACAAAAACTAACATTTGTGTAGGTTGTTGCTACGCCAATTGAACTATCTAAATTTGCAAGTATATCACTGACTTTGTAATACCAAAATTGATTATGATCAATAGCATAATATCCATCGTTATCATGTACAACTGATGAATTAAATTGTATCGTTATAGACAAATCTCTTTCGGCATTTTTTGGTCTAAAAAATATTTCATATTCATTTTTAGCCACTTTTGAAAAACTTATATTTGTAACCGTAGAACCTTGCAAAGATCCAAAGCAATAAACATTTTTCAATTCACCATCTTCAAACATTAACATTAAAGAAACAAAATCATGTCTTTCAATATTATCTTGCCAATTAATTGAATTGATGTAATTAGCAGTAAAATCTAAAGAATACATACCATCAGTAATTTTTGATTGCTCAAATTTTGCGTACAAATCAACATCTTCAATAAATACATACACAGTTATATCAACAACTTCATTGTTAATAGTCCAACCTACAAAATCATATCCATCTTTTGTTGGCACTTCGATATCAATCAAGATACTGCCATTCTTTCTAATTGCAACAGTTCTATGTAATTGATTTTCATTGTAAAAATCTATGTACACCATTTCTTCAACATTGTTATTGTAAATTTCAAGCTCTGCTTTCAATCTTTCAATTTCAGTTGATAACTGTTCGCTGAGTGTTTCTAGTTCTGATATTGATTGCCTTAAGTCTGGTATAACACTGTTTTCTTCTGTTAAACTTTCAACCTGAGTAGTTAAAGTTATAACTTGAAATTCTAGAGTATCATTAATAGTTTCCAAATAATCAATTTGCTGTTCTAAATCTGGTATAATTTCATTTCTTTGATTTGCTTCGGATAGTTGAGTTTGTAGCTCGGTTATCCTTGCATTATTTACAGTTATTTGCACTTCTAAGGCTGATATCCTTGTTTGCAAACTAGCTGTATTTTTTGTGCCTTCTGCATACCCTGCATCGTACATATCCATTAAGTCATTGTATGTGTATCTTTTGCTCTTATCTAAATATCCACTGAAAAATATAAACCATGCTGATACACCTAGTATCAAGGCAATTAATATTGATATTATTGTTATCTTTAACCACTTTGCCATAATTACTCCATTTGCCCTTTTGGGCAAGGTGGCTTAAACTACCACCTTTGTGCTAACATAAGTTAGACTTACAGTTTTTAGTATTATTCTATTGAACTACGTAATTGTCACCATCTTGAATAACTTCATGGCCTTCAGCAACAAAGTTACCACCAAGATTATCATCTCCAAGTGCTGGATTATACTTTACAAAAGTACCGCCATATACACTAACATTTGCAGATATACTATTTTTAAGATTTAAAACATAGTAAAAATCATTCCATGCTGCATCACTTGAAAATGTACCGCCGTATATCTCAATTTCTGCACCGTCAGCACTCGCATAGATTGTTGAATTACCTAAACCGTCAGCATCAGGGCCAACTGAATAGTTACCACCATATATTACCAATTTGCCTTGTACTTCAATAGCTCGACAATAAGCTCCAGAACCACCTATAACATTTCCGTCACCTTCAATGGTTAATGTAGCACCTGGTGCGACTTTAAATACTGCACCATCAATATTTGCACCTCTGATTGTATGACCATTTAAATTTAAACAAGTATTCTTTGTTATTTCTATAGTTCTTTTTAAATTAACATCTGTAGTCATATAATAGCTTAATTCATCGGTTTCTATTTGTCTTGCTACTGCTTCTGATTCTTCAACAAGCCTGAAATATACATTCACAGATTTTACATATTGATCACAATGTTCTCCGATTGCTTCATATACTTCATCAGACGTATATCTCAGCACTTCTAAGTTTATTAATTCTAACATATATTTTGAACTATCAATATTATTAACATCTACTAGATTGCCATTTTCATCATAAATAATTAAATTATTTTGAGCTGCTAATTCTGGATAAGAATCTTTACAATTACTACCAAGATAATCTTCTCTATAATCAGTATTATCATAATTAATAGAATCATTGTGACAATAAACTTCAAAAAGATTCCGTCCTTCGATAAAATAACCATTAACAAAAACATTGTTAAACTCTTCAATTGAAAAATATAGATCTGAATAATAACCAACCCTTAACCTGTAAGGACAATACTCCGATATTTCTTCGTTATAAACATTAAAAAAGAAATCTGTACCTGCATATCTTTTTGTTATATACACACTATTAACTTGATTTTCAAGCTCTGCAATTCTATTTTGTAGCACTGTAACCCTTTCTGTAAGTTCTGCTACTGTATTTGTTAATACTGTTTTTTCTTCTGTGAGAGTTGCAATATTGTCTTGATATATAGCAATACTTACGTCTTTATCTGCAAGTTGTGCATTTAAACTTGTAATAACTGCATCTTTACTCTCAATTTGGCTATTTAATTCTACAATTGTTGCATTAGCTGCATCTAAATTAATTTGTAAAATTGACTTGTCATTTTTAACTGTTCTTAAATCACTTTGTAATGCTTGTCTTGATGCTAAAACATCAGCCAAATCTTCATCACAATATACAAATCTCATTGTTTCATCGTTAGTATTTACAAAACTTGTATTACTTGTAAGCGTACATTCCATTGGATATACTT
>CAMOCI010000022.1 GCA_946610635.1 uncultured Clostridia bacterium
ATATTTTATAACCATATTAAATTATAAAGTTGCTATTGACAAATGTATAACTATGTCTTATAATATAATCACGAGGATTTGATATGAAATTAAAGGATAAAATTAAAATATATTTTTTAAATAAAAAACTAAATTTATTAAATAAAAAATTAAAAGTTGCGGAAATAAATTTGGAACATAAAGAAAATGAATTAGCAGTTTTAGATAAAAAGTTTGAAACAATAGAAAAAACAAAATCTGACAGATTAAATATTGAATTTTTGCTTTCTGATATAGAATACTATGCTAATATGTCAAGTTATTTAAACAAAGAGATAAATGATGTTCTTGCTAAAATTGGTGTAATTAAATATGGCAAACAATGTAATTGTGAAGAGTGTCAAAAAAACAGAATAAATAATTTATAATAATTAAACTGCTTATTGCAGTTTTTTAATTCTATTAATGTAAATATTTAGTTCAAATATTTATTGCAGCAAAATACTCTTTTATTTTTGTTATAGTTGTGATATAATTAAAACAAATGAAAAAACATAATAAATTATTAAGAGTTTTAGGCATTTTATCAATTATAGTGATTGCTTTAATAAGCATAAGTCATCTAATATTTTTGATTGTTGCAGAAAATAATTATAAGCATAACACAAAGGCATGGCAAAACTATAATTACACTGGATTAATTTATAATCAGCATGATTTTCCTGATTTGAAATTTGGTTTTGGTAATATACCCGATAATGGCTGCGGGGCAGTATCAATTTATAATATTTTAAAACTAGAAAACAAGGAACCTGATTTTCCTTATATTATAAAACAGTTTGATTTATGTGGAGAAAATATTTTTGGCTTAGGTGGTTCACAGCCAACAAAAGTAATTTCTCTTTTAAAAAGATATGGTTTCAAAGTAAGTTTCTCATTAAATTTTAGCAATTTTGAAAATATTGCAAAGCAGTCAAAATATGCCATTTATCTTTATTATGGTATGAATGGCATTGTACCATTTGGTCATTATCAACTTATGTATAACTATGATGGCGAAAAATTTGACACTTTAAATATTACTGGAAAATACACTTTTGAAGAAATAACTAATATTCAAAATACTGTGATTAGAATTTTAATATCAATAAATTAGTTTACAAGGGTAAATATATGGAATATTATTTGGATTTTGATAACACATTATATAGAACACATGCTTTAAAGTATAAAATGCTTACAACATTAGCAATAATTGTAAGTTCTAAAATTGATAAAAGTTTTAATGAGATATTTCAAGAAGAAAAAAAAATATTTAAAAAAGAAAATATATATAACATATATGCTCTTTGCGAATATTTATCAAACAAATATAAAGTTGACTACAATTTTTTAGTTTATAAAATTGACAATATTTTATCAAATGGCAAAGAGTTTGTTTATCATGACGTTAAATTATTTTTAAGAAAATTAAAAAATGATGGGCACAAGATTAATATGTTAACTTACTCATCAAGTGATAATCACGTATTCCAAAACAAAAAAATTTTGGGTTCTAAAATTAGCGAATTTTTTGATAATATCATAATAACAACCGATAAAGGTAAGGAAAATATTGATTATAAAAATGCTATTTTTATTGATGATAACCCAAAGGATTTGATTACACTCTACTACAAAAATGCAAAACAAGTTATAAGAATAAAAAGAAGATTTAATAAGTACTCAAAAATTCATATTGATAAAAAATTAAACATTAAAGAATTTCAAAGTTTAAAATCTTTAAAAATGTAATATATAATAACTGTTATTTGTTGACAGTTATTTTTAAAAATAATATAATAAAAAAGTGAGGTTTTATGAAAATTAAATTAACTACAGTTTTGGGCAAAACTTATAATATAATGGTTAAAGAAAAAGACTTTAATAACGTTGTTAAAAAGATTATGGAAAAGCAATATATTGAACTTGATGATAATACCATTATAACAACAAACACAATATCTGAGATTAAAAAGGAAGGCAAATAATTATTAA
The DNA here is from genome assembly GCA_946610635.1 of uncultured Clostridia bacterium. GTDB lineage: Bacteria > Bacillota > Clostridia > Christensenellales > UBA1242 > UBA9845. The sequence goes on from CAMOCI010000022.1 coordinate 2,017, forward strand.
TAGTTTTATCTAATAAGTTTATAAAATAGCAACATTTTATAAACAACTTGCTAATGTAGCACAGTTGGTAGTGCACCGCCTTGGTAAGGCGGAGGTCACGGGTTCAAGTCCCGTCATTAGCTCCATTAATAATTTGATTAAAACATTTTAATAATTAAAAAGAATACACAAGATGTTGTAAGTATTCTTTTTTTTATTCAAAACATTAAAATTTAAAGCACAAAGGAGTTATTATGAAGTTTGCTCATTTGCATTTACACACAGAATATAGTTTGCTAGATGGAGCCATAAGGATAGGTGATCTCACAAAAATTTGTGAGAAACTTGACATGCCTGCAATTGCAATAACAGACCATGGTAACATGTATGGTGCATATAAATTTAACACCAAAATTTTAGAATACAATCAGGCTGTTGATAAATATAACTCAAATCCAGAGCATACTGATAAAAAACAGCATATAAAGGGCATTATTGGTTGCGAGTTTTATTGTTGTCCGGATTACACCCAAAAACTTGGAAGAAATGAAACAAGCCATTTGATTTTACTTGCAAAAAATTTACAAGGCTATCAAAATCTTTGTAGGTTAAATAGTATTGCTTATATCGATGGTTTTTATTATAAACCAAGAATAGATTACGATCTTTTAGAAAAATATCACGAAGGCCTTATTTGTCTATCTGCTTGTATCATTGGTGATATTCCAAAATTAATACTTGCAAGGCGTTTTGATGAAGCCGAAGAGCTAGCCTTAAGATTTAAAAAGATGTTTGGTGATGACTTTTATTTTGAAGTACAAAACCATAATTTGCCAGAAGAACTTTTTGTTAGAACTCATTTAAGAGAAATGGGACAAAAACTAGGCATTAAACTTGTTGCGACTAACGATTGTCACTATTTAAATAAAGAAGATGCCGAAGTACAAGATGTTTTGATGTGTATTGCGATGAAAAAAACTCTTGATGATCCAAATAGAATGAAGTTTAGCACAAATGAGTTTTATGTAAAATCAAGAGAAGAAATGGAAAAAGCGCTTGCTGGTTTTGAAGATGCGCTTGATAATACTTTGGAAATTGCTGATAAATGCGAGCAAATTGTTCTAGAAAAAGGTGATTTAATTCCGGGTTATACACCAGATGATGGTAGTACACCAGAAGAGTATTTACGTAAAATTACCGAAGAAGGTTTAAAAGAAAAGTATATTGAAATAACGCCAGAGATTAGAGAACGTGTCGAGTATGAAATGAACCTGATTAACCGTATGAAGTTTACAGAGTACTTTTTGATTGTGTGGGACTTTATACACTGGGCAGAGCAGCATGGCATAGAGGTTGGTCCGGGACGTGGTAGTGGTGCAGGAAGTATTATTGCTTATGCCATAGGAATCACAAAGGTCGAGCCACTTAAATATGGTCTACTTTTTGAAAGATTTATTAATCCAGAACGTGTGTCTATGCCCGATTTTGATATTGACTTTCCGTCAGACACATGGATTGAAGTTAGAAACTATTGTCGTCAAAAATACGGCGAAGATAAGTTTTGTGGCATCGTAACTTATGGCACTCTTTCTGCAAAAGCCGCAATAAAAGATGTTGCAAGAGTACTCCGTATGCCATTTAGCGAAGTTAATAAATTAACAAAAGAAATAGATCCAAAACCTATTTTTAACAAAGAAAAATTAAAGTTTATTTTTGGCCTTGCAGATAAACACCTTAAAATTGATAATCCAGAGTTTCAGGAAAAATATGAAGCTGATTTAAAACAAATAAATCCAGAATTAAGGCAATTATATTTAGATAATCCTGATATAAAAAGAATCGTTGATATTTGTGTAAAGTTAGAAAATATGCCAAGACAATGTGGCCAGCACGCTGCAGGTCATATCATTTGTAAAAAAACACTTATGGATAATATTCCTTTAACTGTTAATAATGGTAGCGATATTGCTTTAACTCAATATGATAAAGATGAAGTTGAAAAACTTGGTTTTTTAAAAATGGACTACTTGCGTATCAACACTTTAAATGATATTAGAGAAGCAAAAAAACTTGTTTTAAAAACTACAGGTAAAGATTTGGACTTATACAAAGTTAATTATGAGGACCCAAAAGTTTATGAAATGATTTCTAATGGAGATACTGATGCAGTATTTCAGATTGAAAGTGCAGGATTAAAAAAGTTTTTAAAAGAACTTAAACCTGATTGTTTGGAAGATATTATTGCTGGTATTTCTCTATATCGCCCAGGCCCTATGGATTTTTGCCCAACGTATGTAGAAAATAAACATAATCCAGACAAGATTAAATATGATTTACCATGTTTGGAGCCTATTTTAAAATCGACCTATGGCGTTATTGTTTATCAAGAGCAGGTTATGCAGATAGTTCAAGCTATGGCAGGCTACACGCTAGGCAGAGCCGACACAGTTAGAAAGTATATGGGTAAAAAGAAGATGGCAGAACTTATCAAAGAAAGAGAAGTGTTTTTGCATGGATTTCACGGCGAAGACCACGGACATAAAGTTGATATTGATGGAGCAATAAAACGTGGTGCGAGTGAAGAATTAGCAAACAAAATATATGATGCCATGATAAAGTTTGGCTCTTATGCATTTAACAAATCTCATGCTGCTGCTTATGCATTTTTAACATATCAAACTGGTTACTTAAAAACTTATTACAAAGTTGAATTTTTAACCGCAGTTTTAAATAACAGATTAACAAAGCCTGATGATTTAAAAAAGTATATTATGTACGCCAAAAATACCGGCATCGATGTTTTACCACCAGATATTAATAAATCAGAAGCATTTTTTAGCATACAAAATGGTGCAATTAGGCATGGTATTGCTGCACTTAAAGGACTAGGCTATGCTATTACAGAAAAAATTATTAATGAAAGAGAAACTTTTGGCGAGTTTAAAGATTTGGTGGACCTTATTTCTCGTACAAACAAATTTGGTCTTAACAAAAGAGGAATAGAGAGTTTAATTCTTAGTGGTGCATTAGATTGCTTTGGAAAAACCAGAACGCAACTTATGGCAGTTTACGAACTTATTTTGGAGCGTACTAGCAAAGATAGAAGACAGGAAGCAACAGGTCAAATAAGTATGTTTACAACTCTTTTAAGAGATGAACCTACATTAACCAGCGTAGATTATCCAGATATACCAGAATTTGTTGAAGCAGAAAAACTTAAAAAAGAAAAAGAAATTGTTGGTGTTTATGTTACAGGTCATCCACTAGATAAATACTTAAAACAGTTTGAAGAATATGGCTTTAATAGCTCTATGATTAAAAAAGAAGTTGAGTATGATGAAGAAGGAAACGTTATTGAAACCGAAGACTATGGTGAAGAATATGACAAAGCATTTGATGATATCTATGATGGTAAACAAGTAACTTTTGGTGGAATAATAACTGAAATTAACAAAACATTTACAAGACGCGATAACAAAGAAATGGCAATTCTTAAAGTAGAAGATATATATGGAGAAATGGACTGTATGCTCTTTCCTAATGTATATAAAGATTTAAAGCAAATGCTTGAAGTTGACAAGGTTTGTATATTTACAGGTAAAATTTCTATCAGAACTGGCGATACAACTGCAATTTTGATAGAAAGTATTAAAGATATAAATTCAACACAAGCAGAACAAAGCACTCAAAGTACAGAGTATGTGGAAAAACAGGAACAACCAAAAATTTTATATTTGAGATTTGATAGTACAAATAAAGAAATTATGGACAAAGTTGTTGCTATTTTAGATAATTATTATGGTGAAAATGAGTGTAGAATTTTATGCACAAGCAAAAATCAAGTATTTAAGTTTAAACACAATGTAAATGCAAATAATTTGTTATTGTTTGAACTTCAAACCGTCTTAAATGAAAAAGATATAAAATTGGTTTAGATAAATAACTTAAAAAGATATTAATTTATGCAAATAATTAGCGAAAAACATTAAAACATTTTAATATTTGGCAATTTTGGTATAAAATTTAAACAAAAGGAGTGTTTGCTATGAAAAGGATTTTGGTACTTACAAGTGGTGGTGATAGTAGTGGAATGAATGCATATATAAAAGCACTTGCAAAGATGTGTAAAAAAAATAACATAGAATTGCTTGCTAGTTTATATGGTTTTCAGGGACTAGTAGAAAATTCTATAACCAAAATTAATTATGATGAGCTAGGTGAAATTCAAAATTTGGGTGGCAGTATAATAAAGACATCTCGAAGCAAAGATTTTGTTACGCAGGAAGGCTTTAATAAGGCTGTTCAAAACATTAAAAGTCATAATTTAGAGTGTACTATAATAGTTGGTGGAAATGGTAGTTTTAATGGTGCAAGAGATTTGTTTAATGCGGGCGTTAACGTAATTGCAATACCCGGCACAATAGATAATGACCTTGCATATACAGATAAGACTTTGGGTTATGACACGGCTTGCCAAAATGCAATAGATGCAATAGTAAAGATAAAGCAAACGATGGACGCTTGTGATAGAGGAACGATTGTAGAAGTTATGGGCAGGCATTGCTCTGATATAGCAGTGCGTTCTGCAATTTTATGCGATGCTGACTTGCTTATTACAGAGAAGAGTATTGGCAAAAATAAAATTTTAAAAAAAGTAAATGATATTATTGATGCTGAAAAGAAAAACCCATTGATTGTTGTTCAAGAGAATATTTTAGATATTGCAGAACTTGCTAAATATTTGCAAGATAACACCAAAAAGGAGTTTAGGGCAACAGTAATAGGCTATTTGCAGCGTGGTGGCGAGCCAACTGCAAGTGATAAGCTATATGCCATAAACCTTGCTTGCGAAACAATAAAATGCGTTGTTGCATCAAAACTAAATATTGCGATAGGGCAAAATAATAACAATATGATTGTTAAAGATATTGTACAAGCTGTTAGTATGGTTAAAGAACCAGATTATAAATTATTTGATACATATAAACAATATACAAAAAAATGAGAACGTGATGTTTTCATTTTTTTGTTATAAAATTACATATCACATTTATATTTTGATTTTATGTATCATATTTGTTATTTTACAAAAAATAACATAAAACATTTTGAATATGTAAGTTATTATTATATAATTAGAAATATAGATATGGAATTGGAAGAATTAGAAAAAACTGAAAATATAGAAGTACAAAATGCACAAGTTTTTAATTATGACGCAGAAACAAAAAAGTTTAACGTTTATCATTTAGGTAATTTGCTTGCAAACTTATCTATTTTTTGCGTGTGTGCTTTGCTATATAGTGTGGTTAGTCAAATTATAATTACAGTTTTTGTTGGCTTATTTATGTTTTTGCTAATTATTTTTTGGCTTGCAGTAACAATTTGTACATTAGGTTTAATTTATGCAATCAATCCTAATTTTGGCAATATTTTAAGCACTATTCAAAACTCGGGTGAGTTTATGGAAAAAGTTCAAAAGCTATTTAGTGCCATATTGCCGTTTTGGCCTGTTGGTTTGGCGTTATCTGTTATTGCAGGTGTAGCATCTTTAATAATATTAAATAAAATATGCCCTAAACAACATACAGCCAAAAAAGTTTTTGTAATTATTAGCATGGTGGTTAGTGTAATAATTTCAATAGTTATTGTTGCTGGCGTTATAGGGGGTGCTAAATGAAAAAGTTAAAACTAGAGTTTAATAATTTGGGTAAAGATTATATTATTCAAATTGATGGTAAAGTTGAAAATTTAAAAAAGCAAAAAGGCAAGCGTGGCAAACAAATTGTGGAGATTGAAACTGATAAAGACGCCGTTAATTTGTCAATAAAAAGAATTGTGCCAATTGGTGCAAAAAAATGGTTTTGGTGGCAAGTTTTGTTTTATTTTGTAAGTGTATTTGGAATTTTAGATAGAAATTACAACAAAAAATGCTATGTTATAGATTATGCTTCAACAATAACACTGCAAGAAGATATAAACATAAAAGTTTTAATTCACAACAGTTTAAAAGTAGAAAAAGTTGTTGAACTAAAAACAGAAGCAACTGTTGAAGAGCATGTTAACCAAATTAAAGTTGATAAGATAGCAAAAAAAAGACTAAAAGGCTACACTGCTGTAAAGATTATATCTTGGATTTTGCTTGCGCTTGGTTTAGGGTTTTTAATACTTAACACATTGTTATAAAGGAGAGCTTTATGAAATTAACAATAAAAAATAAAGTAATGTCACTAAGGGGTAGTTCTACTGTTACAGATGAGCAAGGAAATGATGTTTGCAAAGTTGCTGGTAAGTTTATTTCACTAACCAACAAAAAACGTATTTATGATAACGAAGGTAATTTAAAATATGTTGTTAAAGATAAGTTTTGGCATTTTATAAATCATAAAACTTTTGTTATAGATGACGAAAAAAATAAAGTGGCAGTAGTTATTCAAAAACCATTTAGTTTTAAACAACCTTATGAAATACAAAGTATGGAAGATGATTTGCAATTTGTTGGTGATGATAAATGGAGATTTCCTAACGTATATTTTGATGTTGAAGAAAACGGCAAAAAAATAGGACATATTCAAAAAGATGTGAACTTTTTAACAGACGCCTATTATGTTGAAGTTGAAGACGAAAAACAAGTTTATTTGCTTGTTGCACTTGTTATTGCAATAGATAATGTTATTGATAAAGCAAGAAAAAACAAATAAAATATCTCGAACATGAGATATTTTTTTTATAAATAGTTGCATTTTCTATTAATTTTATAGTTTAACTACATAGTTAGTCTGTCCTCGCCAGTGTTTTCATTATTTTTATTTTT
>CAMOCI010000023.1 GCA_946610635.1 uncultured Clostridia bacterium
ATAAATGATTATGTAAAAATTCAAAATCAAGAAAGTCAAAATGTTTTTTCAAGTCTTTTAAAAAACTTTTCAACCAATCAAGATTACAGTGTAAATACAATGGACATTTCTAACCAAAACAATGATAGTTTATTAATGTCAGTGTTGCCATTACTTTTAAATAATAAAGGCAAAAATGGTCTTAAAAATGGGCAGGATTTAATTTTTAAGGAAATGGTTAAAAACACTCAAAATCCACGTCTTGCACAAATTGTTAAGTTGTTACCAAAGTTAATAAACAATAAAATTAATACTTTTGCAGATATACAGGAAAACATGCCCAAAAAAGAAGAACCAAAAATTGACTCTTACACAAAAACTGATGAATATTATGAATAATGTATATATTTTTTAAAAATTTATTAAATAACAAAATCAATTTTAATCACTATTTAAATTTGTTTTATTATTTTTTTTAATATTATTGACATAGATTGTTAAAACATGTATAATGTATCTTGTTTTGGTTCCTTAGCTCAGTTGGCGCGACACGTTAAAGAAAGTTGCCAGTGGCAAGTTTTAGTCAGCGAATATAGTGAGTGACAAGCGTAAGGAGCTTTATGCTCCGCCGGTGAGTTTGCTCTACCGTGAACACATTTAAACAAAAGCTTGCAGAAGTGATATAATATATTTGGTTCCTTAGCTCAGTTGGTAGAGCAACTGACTCTTAATCATACGCTCCGCAATGAGAATAAACTACGAATTTGGTTCCTTAGCTCAGTTGGTAGAGCAACTGACTCTTAATCAGTGGGTCCGGGGTTCGAGCCCCCGAGGGACCACCACGAATGCCTAGTATTTACTAGGTTTTTTTATTATTTTCCTATAACTAACTGTCTAAAAATTTTTGTCAATTTGTCTAAAATTTTTGTAAATCATTCTAAAAATTAACTTATAATCATAACTATTTAATTTGCTAAAAAATAAGCAAAAATAGGCGCTGTCTAAAAATTTGTCTAAAATTTTTTGGAAAAATTACACAAAAAAAAGACTGAGAATTAGTTAAAATCTCAGTCCTTAAAAATTTTTTCGAGTTTTTTACATTTCCATTTCGCTATCTTTTTGTTTTCGTCTGCGTTCTCGTTCTTTTAGCCATTCTTGGTATTCTTCATCTTCTCGTTGTTTTCGCAATTGTTCTTCAAGCAAAGCAATTCTCTCTTGCAATTCTTTTTTCTCTTGTTCTTCTTTTTTTTTGCAAGTTGTTCTTCATCAATTTTTGATTGGATACTTTCTTGCTCAACAAAATCAAAAACATTTGAAATAGTGTTTGCAGAGCTTTGTTTTGCTGAATAGTCCAAATGGCTGTAAATATTCGCCGTTGTTCCAAAATCTGCGTGTCCTAACCATTCTTGTATGTTTTTCATTGGCACACCATTTTTGAGCATTATACTAGCACAAGAATGTCGCAAATCGTGAAAACGAATATGGCGAAGTTTATTCTTTTTGATTATTCGTATAAATGTATGCGTTAATCTATTTGGCAAAATCAATCTACCAATATTATCAACACAGACATAATCATAATATCTTTTATCGTAGGTTTTGCCAAGTATCTCTTTGTTGCGTTGTATTTCTTCTTTCTTTTTTAGCAGTAATTCTTCTGCTTGTGGTAGCAGTGGCAAAGTTCGGTTGCTAGTTTTGGTTTTCATTTTGTCTGACTTATGAATATATCTTTTGCCATCAAGTTGAGTTTCCACAATTTTATGTCTAACATATATAACTTTGTTTTCAAAATCTATTGCGTCCCATTTTAGTCCCAAAACTTCACTTCTTCTAAATCCATACATTGCAGTAAGCATTATTGGCAATTTGCATTCATTTTCTTTAATACAATCAAATAATTTCTCAATTTCTTCAATAGAGTAAAAACTTGCTTTGTATCCATCTGTTTTTGGTCTTGTCACTTTGTCAGCAACATTAACATTAACCAAATCATTTCTAAAGGCATATTGCAAGCATTCTCTTATCAAAATATGAAAGTGTAAAACTGTATTTCCAGAAAGTCCTTTGTCATACATAGTTTTGTAAAAACCTTCAATATGATATGGTTTCAAATCTTTTAATTTTAATTTCATATTATTAAAATACTTTGCAATTTGATTTGCTTGTTTGGTGTAATTTGTGTATGTCATTGGTTCCACTTGCTGTTTTTTGACTTCCAAAAATCTAAACAAAAAGTCAATAAAAAATACATCAGTTGAAATATCTTTTGACTGTTCAATTTCTTTTGACATATCTAATTTTTTTAGTATTTTATTCATTTCTTTCTTGGCTATTGTCTTATTATTTGCGACTCTCAAATTTGTATTTATCCATCTTGTTTTTGGTTTCCCAAATTCGTCTTTATAACTTACAACAACATACCAAGTTCCGTGTTTTTGTTGTAAACTACCTTTTTGCATTTTTATCTCCTTTGTTTAAGAAATCAATGACATTTTGTTTTGGTATCAAAATCAAATTGCCTGACTTAATACTTTTTATTTGGTTGGTTGAAATAAGTTCATAAGCAAGGTTTCTTCCAATGCCTAACATCTTTTGTAAATCTTTGACTTTCACAACATCTTTGAAGTTTGTGAATATATTTTGTGTGGTTAAATCCATATTGTTTTTTCTCCTTAAATTTAATTTTGCTTTAATAATATCTGCTATAAATCTGTTCTAAAATTTAAGGGAAAGAACGACAATCTGTCCATACTTCTTTCCGCTTGTTTTTATCGTTCTATTCTATAAATCTTTCTGCATTTACAGAAGAATTTTGCAGTTTTTAACTGCTAATTCAAAAGGAATCGGGTATCCCGATTGCCTTAAAGGAAAAAGTGAAAGCGAGTCGCTGGCGTTTCCTATCAAAAAAGTAAGTGAATAATAGGTATTTGCTTGTTTTTTGGTAGGAATGTCGTTTCACTTTTCTTATCCTGTTTGATAAACTCTCAAAATCTGTGTCACCTAATACATCTCATATCCATTCATTTCTCGTTGAATTTCTCTCTCGGCTTTGTGTAGTCGTTCCATATATTCATCAAATGCTTTGAATGTCTCGTATGCAATCAATTCACCCAGATAAATTGATTGTTCAATCAAGTATTTCAAGTGTTTTCTTCGTTGCATTTTTTCAAATCTTGCACTTCTAATATTTCGTTCTCGTTCAAATTGTTTTATCCTTATTTGCAAAGCAGTTTGAATGACAATATCCAAGTCGTCTATACAAATCATCTTTATATTTGTCAAAGAGTAAATATTTATTTGGCTTCATTTTGTTCTCTTTACATATCCTTGCAATTTCAATATCTTGCTGTCTTAACTGACTTTCAAATTCAAGTTCTTTAATACAAATATCTCTTCGGTTTCGTATTAGACAAGTAGTGATATTGTCAACATCATTTTTGAGTTTTAACATATTTTCGCTGTCATATCCAAGTCGTCCGTCTTCTGGCAAGTTGCGAGATAGCAAATCCATTTTTCTTGCAAGTTTTGGAAAGAATGTTATGTCTTTTTCAAAGACAGTTCTTGTTGTGCTTGTAAGGTCATTTCTTAACTCTTTAATCATGTTTGCAGTCGTTAAAAAAGATAGCTCAAAATCTACCTTTGCTTTTTCTATAAATTGCTTGTTTATCTTGCCATCAGAAAAGTGCAAATCTTTGTCTTTGCTTTTGTATCTAGTTGGCTTGTTTTCAAAAAATGAAAAGTGAATATGTCTATGTTCTGTGTTCTCGTGCAGTCCTGCAAAATATGTAATGTTGTCAATGTCAAAACCTGCTTGATTTAAAAATCTTGGAAATTGCTTGTTAAAGAATTCTTGTGCCTGCCAAACATCATTGCAATATGTTTTTCCAAACACTTCTTCAAAGGATATAAATCCGTGCCAAATTGGGCTTTGGGTGGTTGAAAGAGTATTTCTCAAATTCTTTATTGCTTCTTGAGAATACAAGCCATTTTTGCCAAATATTCCCTTACTTTTCTCATTATTTCCAACATACTTCACAAAGTCATATACAGGTTTATTTGCAATTCCTGTTTGAACATATCCAACAAAATCATAATTTTGATTAGATGAGTAAAACTTTCTCTTTTCAATATACTTTTTGTATTTATCTTGATTTGGATAATCTGCTTTGACGTGGTTGATTTTGAAAACAATATTATTACTCACTTCTAAACTCCTGAATGTCATAAGGTGCTATGTCATATTTTCCGTTTTCCAATTCTTCTTCGTCAATTGGATACCTGAAAACATATTTTGTAAGTAGTGCAAGAGTTCTTATGGATACTGTCATATCTTTTTTTAAGTATCTCAATATTTCTTTGAGAATATATAGTTGTTCTTGTTCAAATTTTTTGTTTGACAAATTCTTTTCTTGTAATAGGTTGTTGATTTCAATGAGTTCTTTTTTGGCGTTTATCTGAGAGTTGAGATGATTTTCTAAACAAAAGTTAAAGTATTCATTAACACTTCCAAATTTTGAGTTTAGATAATCTTGATTTAATCGTTCCACCAAATTGGCGTCCTTAAATCTAATTGTTTGTTGTTTGCTGATTTGGTTTTTCATTATGCTCTCCTTGTAGTAAATTTTGTTTTGCTTTTCAACTTTCTATTATCTGTATTGTGAGACCGACATATCTCTTTGTAGTTTTACACCTCCCATTTTTAAGATTTTCTATACCAGTTTCTATAACAAAAAAACAGACCTGCCAGCAAAGTCCATTTTCTTTTTCTCGTTCTTCAAATTATTGTAAGGATACAACTTGATGTCAAAGTGTTATATCAAATGATATTGATTTATTCTTTCACAAAAGTTTTTTCTCCTTCCCACATATAAAGGATTTTTTAACTTTTTACATAGCATTTTTTGTCAGTTTTTGTATTAAGTGAGTTTGAAATGCTCGTATAATAAAAAATATACTATACAAAGTATAGTATAAAAAAATTTGAAAATTTTTGAATTTTTTTTGAAAAACCCATTCAAAAGTTAGTTTTTTTCACCCCAAGTGCTATTTTTAACATAGTTTAAGCACTTGTTTTGATATGTGCTTTTTATATATCTATTTGCTTGCTCCAGCTTTATCCACATATATCCTTTTGGTGCAGAAATATGACTTTCAAGCACAAACAAAGAAAACATTGCCTTGGCTCTGCAAACTTTGTAAGCATAGTCATATCTTTCGTTTATGTATCTTTTCTTTATCTTGTAATTGTCTGTGTAGATATACCCTTTATATCCATTAGTAATATCTTCATCAAAAATATCGTTTGCAAGTATCATTGACCTGTCATTGAGTTTGGTTTCAATTTTAAGTGTTGTTTGGGGTAGAGAGAACTTGCACTTTGATATTGGTTTGTATTTCTTTGCTTTGTCTTTTTGAGTATAGTTTGTTTTGGCTAAAACATAAAACTCATTATTTTGTTTTGTAAGTATAACCACATTCAAAAAGGTATTCTCGCAAGGCAAAAACTTTTCCTTTTCCAAATTTACTATATATGAATTTTTTGTTGGTTTTCCTTTTTTTGTTTTGTTCTTTTGCACTTCAACAAAACCATTGTTTTCAAGCCACCTTAAATCGTGTTGAATTGTTCTTTCCGTCACAGCAAAATGCCAAGCCAAATTTCTTATCAAAACTTTTTTGCCGTTTAGATATTTCAAATATCCAAAAAGTTTCTCAATTCTCAAATCTCTTGTAAAGTAGCATTTAACTTTTCTTTCTTCAATGCCAATATTTTTGCTTTCTTCATCAAAAAGTTGCTCTTTGTCAAAGTATAACCTAACACCTCTTTGACCTTTGAGATATGATTTTTTGAGTTCTGATTTTTCTTTTGCTCGTTCTTTGGCTTCTTCGATCCTTATTTTTTCTTTTGTTTTTCTATCAAAATATTTGAAATTATCTGGGTCGTATATTAACATTTTTTCATTATACCATAAAGTTATATCTTTTCAAAGCACATGAATGTTTTGAAAATAAAAATAACATAGTAGAGACTATGTTATTGAAATCACAAATCTATTTATATACAACTTTACCATCATCTAAATCTATAATGATATTAGGTTCCAATATTTCAATAAAAGCTAAATTATGTGAAATGGCAAAAATAGTTCCTTTAAAGTTTTGAACAGCATTGTAAAGTATCTCAGAAGCTTCCAAGTCTAAATGATTTGTTGGCTCATCTAATATTAATGCATTTACCTTTTCTAAAGATAGTTTTGCTAGATTAATTTTTGTTCTTTCACCTGAACTACAATTACTATACTTTTTATCTCTATCTTCATAGCTTATTTGAAAATTATGAAGAACATTAAAAATTAATCCATCACTAACATTTTGTAAATTATTTTTCAAATATTCATAAACCGTAACATTCATATCTTTATTTACTATTGTATTTTGTTCTAAATATCCAAATTTGATATTTTTATCTAACAATATTTCGCCTGATTTAATATTTAATTCATTAAGCAATGTTTTTATTAAAGTAGTTTTGCCTGTGCCATTTACACCAGATATTAAAACTCTTGAACCTTGTTTTATGTTTGCAGTAATTGGCTTTGTTGAAAAATTATTGTAGCCACAAATTAAATTTTTGAACATTATGTCTTTTAGATTAAAATTAATATCATCTTGTTCAATAATATAATTAAGTTTTTGCTTAGATTTAAATTCATTGACAGTATTTTTTATATCATCGAGTTGTTCACTTAATTTTTTTAATTTCGCACCAGTTTTATTTTCCGCATTTTCAGCTTTAAAATTTCTAGCAAGTTTATCGTTATCTTTTGCTGGTTGTTTTTTATTTGAATTAGATTTCTCTTTTACATTGTTTATTTGACTACTTATTTGCTTGATTTGTTCTTTACTTTTTATGTAGTTTTCATAATCTTTATTATATAAATCCTGTTGCACTTGTAAATATGTCTCGTAGTTATATGGATATAAAACGCAAGAGCCATTTTCAAGTTTGAGTGTTTTATTGGTGATATCAGATAAAAAATTTTTATCGTGGGAAACAATAAGCATTGATTTGTTAGATGAAATCAAATAATCTTTCAAAAAATTCACACTTTGTATATCTAAGTTGTTCGTTGGTTCATCTAATAATAATATGTTTTTATCACATAAGAACATGGATATTAAAAGAATTTTTATTTTTTCACCACCTGATAATTCGAATATTTTATTGTCAACACTTTTATTTATATTAAATTTATTTAAATATCTTTCAATATTGCTTTCTATATTATATCCATCCAACTCTAAAAATTTATCTAGTAAAAGTCCATATTGTTCCATATTATCTTCAGTTAAATTTTCCTGTAAAACGTTAATTTTATCTTCAATAACTTTTATACCACTTTCTTTTTTAATATAATCCAAAATTGTTAAATCATAATCTTCAATTGCAATTTCTTGTTTTAAATACGCGACATCATGGCTACTATTTATGCTGCCAAAATCAGGTAAAATATGGCCCGCTATTATTTTAAGTAACGTGCTTTTTCCACTTCCATTTATTCCAATTATACCTATTTTATCATTATTATTAATTTCAAAAGAAATATCTTTTAAAACTTCTTTTTTACCTAATGTCTTTGAAATATTATTTATTTGCATCTAAATCTCCACAAACTTTACAATTTTTGTTTTTAGTCCATTTCTTTTCTGTTATGCTGTAATTAAATATATTAAACATTAAAGTTTTTCCTTCTAAATTTATTGGCTTAAAATTAATATAATAATTTAAAACTTCTACTGATAATATTGAAGAGATAATGTTACATAAAGGACCAAAAGATGGTACATATTTAATTTCATTCAATGGTATTTCTTTTTCATTTTTATCTATACAATTTAAACATGCTGTTTTGTTTGGAATAATAAATGGCCCAACCATTCCAACATGTTCTGCGAAACCGGCAAATATTACTGGCTTATTAAATTTAACACAGCATTGATTTATTAGTCCTCTAATAAATCTAATTGGCTTATCTAATGTATTTATAACGAAATCACAGTTGTTTATTATATGTAAAATATCACTTTCGAATTTAACCTCTAAATTATATTTTTCAATTTTAATGTCATTATTTATTCTAAATAGTTTTTCAGCCAAGCAATCTGTTTTAGGTTTTCCAATATCGTCTAATGTATATGCCATTTGTCTAATTAAATTTGATAATTCAACTTTATCAAAATCCAAAAGAACAAAATTTTCAAATCCTGCTCTTGCTAGTAATTCAGCAGTTATGGAACCTATTCCACCTAAGCCCAAAATAAGAATTTTTTTAGTTTTAATTATATTCAAATAATTCTCATTAAATTTTCCTGCAAGCATGTAAAAAAATAAGTTTTGCCTAGATAATCTTTTGTTTTTTAACATATTTTCTAAAATACTATAGTCAATAATTATATTTTCACTAAAAAGATAATTGATTATGCTTTTTGCATCATCATGATTTATGTTAATTTTGTCAATAAAATGATTTATCAAATCATTTTCTTCCAAAGGTTCAAATAGTGAATTAATTATTTCTATAAATTTATCATTATCAAAATTAAGTTGTTTTCCTGTCTCAGGGAAGTTGCCTAAACGTAATTCTTGCTCTGTTTTATTTAGA
>CAMOCI010000024.1 GCA_946610635.1 uncultured Clostridia bacterium
ATTATGAGTAACCATGATAATTAATTTATCAGCAGAAATCTCTTTTAAAATCTCCATAATTTGCTTACTTGTTTTTGTATCAAGTGCACCAGTTGGCTCATCTGCAAGAATTATTGATGGATTGTTTACAATAGCTCTTGCAATTGCTACCCTTTGCATTTGTCCACCAGAGAGTTGATTTGGCATTTTTTTGATTTGGTCTGTTAAACCAACTTTTGAAAGCGCATTTATCGCTCTTTCTCTTCTCTCTTTTTTACTAATTCCTGTGAGTGATAATGCTATTTCAACATTTTCTAAAACTGACAAATGTTGAATTAGGTTGTAACTTTGAAAAACAAAGCCTATTTTATGATTTCTGTATGTGTCCCAATCTCTATCACTAAAATTTTTTGTACTTTTACCATCTATAACCAAATCACCACTTGTGTATTTATCTAGCCCACCAATAATATTAAGAAGTGTTGTTTTACCACAACCGGAAGGACCTAATATGCTAATAAATTCACTATCTCTAAAATTAAGGCTAATGCCTTTAAGTGCATCAACCTTTGTTTCTCCCATATCATAAATTTTAACTAAATTTTTAAGTTCTAGCATAGTTGCCTCCTATTGATGTATAATTTTAAAATTGATTATTTATAATTACCTTTTCTTTTTTATGCCAGACCATAGCAATATTGCTACTTGACAAGGTACACCTATAAAGAATAATGGTATTAAGTTATATTGCAAAAACTGTAAATAAAAACATGCTAATAACGACCATATCAGTATAGAAATATAAATATAATTTGCCTTTGGTTTACCCCACAAAGTATTAAATATTATTGAAAGCACCATAGATGCTGGTACCGCCCACACAAATACTTGCCATATAACAGAATTAGAGATTAAGTTAGCATAAACAAATATAACTGTCGCAAGTATCCATACTGCAGAAATTGCTAAAAGTGAAATAATAAGTTTATTTGTTGAACTATTCTTTGTAAAATTATCTAACTTTTTTGATTGAAAATCTTTGCTAGTTATTTCATCCAAACTAACATTATATAATTTGCATAGTTCTACAAGGTTTTCTACACTAGGCACAACTTCACCAGTCTCCCACTTGCTTATTGTTTTATCACTATAATTTAGTTTTTCTGCAACTTCACTTTGTTTGTAGTTAAATTTTTTTCTTAAACAAAGTAAATTATTGCCTATTATTTTATTTAATTCTTCCATGCCATGTATTATATAACTTTGTGTTATATAAAGCAAGTAAATTATCATACTTGTTTTTGCTAATTCTCTTATTGTGAGAGTTAGAGAATTATTAAGAGATACATAAATTAAATTTTAGAATGTGATTTAAAAAAAATGCTTTTATTTTTACGACTCTTATACTATACTTTAAGTGTACTAAGGAAAATAAGATGAGAAAATATAACATAATTTATTGGTCTTTAATAGGATTTTGTATAATTTTAATTTTAAGTTTAAATATGATTTTTTGTCCTACTGTATCTACACTACTTTGGTTTTTACTTGCATTTGGTGTTGTTGTGGTGGCAACATTTTTAATTGCTTTTTTGGCAAGTTTACTTCCAATAAAATTTTATGATCCAGACAAAAAAATATTTCATGTTTTTAAATTTGAAAAAAAGTTATATGAAAAATTAGGCATAAAAAAATGGAAAGATAAAATACCAGAATTAGGCAAGCAACTTTCTGGCTTTGATAAACACACAATTGCTGAACCTGATAATCCAGAATATGTGCATAAGTTTTTGGTTGAAAACTGTAAAGGTGACTTTTTACACGCAATATCTATTGTTTACTCAATACTTTCACTTTTTATACTTTTATTTATTATGCCTTATCCTTTTATTCTTACAATGTGGTTACCTATTGCATTTGTTGCAATTTTTATACACAGTTTATCTTACATGATTTTAAGATATACAAGACCTAAACTTATGGTTTTACACAAAAGATTAACAAGAAATAAACAAGAGGAAAATATTTATGAAAACAAATAAGGAAATACCTATATTTTTTGCAGTTGACGATAACTATGCTCCATTTTTGGCAGTTGCTCTTCAATCAATAAAAGATAACTCATCAAAAAACTATAACTATTCTGTTTTTATTTTAAATGCAGGGCTTAAAGAAGACATTAAGAAAAAACTTGCTGAAATGAACGATAATAATTATTCTATAAGTTTTGTAAATGTACAATCAGAACTTATGAAAATAGATAGCAAGTTACACACAAGAGATTACTACACTAAGTCAACATATTATAGACTATTTATACAAAAACTTTTTCCACAATATGACAAAGCAATATATCTTGATAGCGATATTATTGTTACCGAAGATATTTCAAAACTTTTTAACATTGATTTGGGTACAAATTTGGTTGCTGGTGCAGTTGAAGATGTTATGACAAATATTGATGTTTTTGGGCAATATGTTGAAGATTGTTTAGGCATAAATAGATACAAATTTTTTAACGCTGGCATTTTGGTTATTAATTTAAAACTTTTTAGAGATGAAAATATTGAAGAACAATTTGTAGCATTACTAACAAAATATAAGTTTACAGTAACACAGGATGAAGATTATTTAAACGTTATTTGTAAAGATAGGGTTTATTATCTTGATGATGGTTGGAATAGATCTCCGATGAAAAATAAAAATTTTGATAATAAAAACTTAAAAATTGTACATTACAAAATTAATTTTAAACCTTGGCATTATGATAATATAGAGTACGAAGACTTGTTTTGGAAATACGCAAAAGAAACTAATTTTTATGAGTATATAAAGAATATAAAAGATAGTTATAGTGACGAACAAAAGAAAAAAGATGATATAAGTTATCAAAATCTTGAAAAACTTGCAAAAAGTGAGATTGAAAGAGATGATACGTATTTTAAAATAATAAACAAAGGAAGAGTTGATAGTTTGTTGAAAGAAACAGAAATTGTCAAAGCAAAAGATAGAACTGATGTTTTGAAAAGAATTGAACTATTTGAAGAAAATGGTTGGTTTGATGTTGACGTTGAAAATGACCCACCATCAAAAGTTTTGATGCCAAACAAGGTTGACTATTTGCAAAAAAAACTTACCAGCAAAATTGCAAGAAAGATTGCCTACTCTACTGCTAGAAAATTTATGAACAGAATGTTAAAAGAAAAACAACTAATTATAAAAGACGTTATTGGCATTGAAAACTGGAAAAATTTAGATACGGGCGCAATTATTACATGTAACCACTTTAATGCAATGGATAGTTTTGCAATGCAATATGCTTATGACTTAACTGGATTTAAGAAAAGAAAAATGTATAAAGTTATAAGAGAAGGTAATTTTACATCTTTTGGTGGATTTTATGGCTTTTTGATGCGTCATTGCAACACTTTGCCACTTAGTTCTAATGCAGAAACTATGAAAAAGTTTATTAGTGCAGTTGATACTATTTTGAAAAAACGAGAGTTTATTTTGGTTTATCCAGAACAAAGTATGTGGTGGAATTACAAAAAACCAAAACCATTAAAAAAGGGTGCTTTTAACTTTGCTGTTAGAAATAACGTACCAGTTGTGCCAATATTTATAACAATGCAAGATAGTGATATTATTGCAAAAGACGGCTTTCCTATCCAAGAATATACAATTCATATTTTTAAGCCAATTTATCCAAACAAAACCATTTCTGCAAGAGAAAATATTGAATTTATGATGCAAAAAAATTATGACCTTTGGAAAGAGTGTTATGAAAAAACTTATGGCATACCACTTGTTTATAAAAACAAACAAGACACACAAAATAAAAAAAGCAAATAGAAAATTTCTATTTGTTTTTTTGTTTATTGATTTACATTATCTAATTTTTAAAATTTAATTTTTATTCTTTAAATTATATAAAAATTTAGTGTAATAGTTAAATAAAATATAAAAAATTGTATATTTAAGATATTTTTTATAAATTTTCTGCGATTTTTTCTAGTTTTTTAAATCTATGATACAAACCACTTTTTGAAATTTTATCAGTTGAAAGTTTAACAAGATTATCTAAACTCTCTTCTGGATTTGCAAGTCGCAATAATGCAACTTCCTTTAAACTACCATCAAGTGATTCTAACCCTATTGTATCACTTATTTTTTGTATTATTTGCATTTGTTTTATGCTTGCATCAACTGTTTTGGTTAAGTTTGCATTTATACAATTATTTTGACGATTAACATTATTTCTTACACTTCTAATTATACTTTCATTTTGAAGTGATAGCATACCATTTTTTGCACCAACCAAAGCAAACAAATCGCAAATCATATCTACACCTTTAACATATACAACAAACTGACCTTTCCTTTCTGTCATTTTGCTAATAATATCAAAGTCTGCAAGCAAAACACAAAAATCTCTTGCAAAAATTTCACTTGCAAAAACAAACTCTGCATGATAACCACTATGATTTTTAACTATAATTTTGTTACTATCACTGTTATCTCTATTTTTAAAATTTATATTGCAAGAAAATGAGCCGACAAAAACACCACGCAAAAAAGCAAGTTCTTTGCTCTCTTCCGCAATCATATATTCGCTAATGCCGTTATTAAAAGTCATGCATTTATCTTCATCTAATTGTATAATTTCGGTATCAAGCAATACACTTTTAGTTATATTTACCGGCAAAGTAATTTCATACCTAGTATTTTTTGAAAAAGCAGATTTTGCCAAATTTTGTGTTATGTCAACTCCATACAAGTTTTGTATTGTTTTTTTAACAAGTTCAGCAACCTCATTAAGTTCTGTATAAATTATAACTTTTTGGGCTGTACCATTTTTTGAAATTTCGCCTGATGTTTTTATTATTGCAGAGAGTTCACTTAAACTTTCATCATCACCATTTGGCAAAATGTTTGCTACTTCTTTTTTTAAATTATGACTAAAGCTTTCCATATATCACCTAGAAAAATTTAATTAAATTTTTAAAATTTTATAAAATATTATTTAAATTTATATTTTTTACGCTTTTTACTGCTTATTTTTTTGTTAATTTTGCTTATAAACAAACTTTGGTAGTTTGTTTAAGTTTGCAACAAGTTTTTGTGGTATTTCATTTTTAACAACAAAGTTTATACCTTTATTGCACTCACCAACATTTGTGCAGATATGAGCATCACTATCTAAAATAAACTGAGTTTCAATTTCTATCATTTGCTTTGCTTCTTGTTGTGTAAAACACAATCGTCTTGCATTAAGTTCAATAAAAGTTCCATGTTTTTTACACTCTTTTGCAACTTTTAAAACGTCAACTTTCATTTTGCTGCCCAAATGACTAATTATATTAATTCTATTTTTTTGCAATGCCTTAATATATGCATTGGTGTTTGCATCAATAATATCTTGAGTGTATTTATTATGTTTGTATGCCCTTGAATTTTTTTTAAAAAAATTAAAATATTCTTTTAAGTTTTTAGGTTTACCAAAGGTGTGATAGCCCATAATTACATAGTCAAACCATGTTTGTTCTTCTGGCGTTAAATCTATGTCACCATCACTAGAAATTAAGTTTGCTTCTATTCCTAAATATATTTTTATTGGATATATATTTTGCAACCTTTCAATTTCTGCACGCATTTTTTTAATATTTTTTCGCCTAACACCAAAAAACACATGATTAAAACCATGTTCCGTTATTCCAATATCTTTTAAACCTTTTTGTACTGCAATTTGTACATTTTGTTCTATTGTACTTTTGCCATGATGATTTCTACTATAAATTGTGTGGGTATGATAATCACCAAAAATAAGCATTCAATCCTCCAAAAGTTTAACCTCTGGCTCTGGTATAAAGCCATAAGCATCATAAACTTTTTGTTGGATATATTTTATCAATAATAAACAATCTTGGCAAGTTGCTGACGCAATATTTACAATAAAACCTGCATGTTTTTTGCTAATTTCAGCTCCACCGATTCTATAACCCTTTAAACCTAAGTCATCAATCAACTTGCTAACTGGCTCAAAATTTAAATTTCTTTTAAAAACACTACCAAAAGAAAGATTGCTATATGGCTGAGTTGATAAACGCTTATTAAAATAATCCTGCTGCAATTTTTCAATTTTATTACTAGTACTATATTGCAAATTAAATTTTACACCCAAAACAATTAGATTGCTATTTTGAATTATGCTTTGTCTGTATGCAAAATTCATATTTATTCTTTTTATTTTTTTAATCTTACCATTATTATAAACTTTTACGTATTCAACAAAGTCACCTATATTTTTGTTAAACGCACCAGCATTCATACAAATTGCACCACCAATTGAACCCGGAATTCCATAAGCAAATTCCAAACCACCCAACTCAAGTTCTTTTAATAATTTACAAAACTCAAAAAGTCCCATTCCTGTTTGCACATAAATTGATTTTGCTAATTTTGTATTTTGGCTATTAAAATAATTATTACAAGACAACTTATCACATATAACTGTTTTATTTTTCTTCTTTTTTAATATTTGATTAAAGTAATTTTGAACTTTATATTTTTTTAGTTTTTTTGTACAAATAACAACGCCATTATAACCGTTATCACTTGCAAGAGTATTTGTTCCATTACCTAAAATATAAAACTTTTGTTGTATACTTATTAAATAGTTAAGTAGTTTAACAAATTGTTTTTCAGTTTTAACGTATGCAAAAAAAGTTGCATTACCACCAATTTTTATGCTTGTGTGATTTTTTATTGGCTCATTTAATACGTAATTAATTTTATTAATTTTTAAAAAATTTACAATATTTTTATAATTTTTCATAATTTTTAACCGTTTTTTATTGTTTTTTAAATATTTTTTTTAATATTATTATAAAATTTAAGTATTTTAAGATAAATTAATTTTTAAATAATATTTATATAAATAATTATTTGTTTTTAAAATTATTTTTTTATTGTTACATTAAAACTTTCATCTTTAAAACTTTGTAATTGTTGAATATTTGTAAAAGCACTAACAGAAGATAATTGATTTGATAAAACATTTTCAAACTCAACATAAATTCCGTTATCATATAATTTTGTATTTTTTAATGTGGAAAACAAATTATAATCTTTTAGTTTTTGCTGTGTATCTTTTGATATGATTTGGCTAACAAATTGTGTGCATAATTTTTGTTCTATCTCTTTACATCTAAAAACTGAAATATATTGTACTAAATCCGTGTATCCACCTAAAAATGAAAATGTCGCATTTAAAAGTAGTCCTTTTTGTTGCCTGTTGTAACATCTATAAACATCTCTTTGAGTGCCAAGCAAAACATCGAAGTTGCCTTTTAAAAACTTGTCATAAGCATCATAACTATCAAGTGAAGTATCATTATAAAAATTTGATATTTGCATATTGTTTTTTTGCAATGCTTTTAATGGATTTGTTGCTCCTTTTAACCCAACACCAAAAAGATTAGAATTATTTTTTTTGTTATTTTCAATTTCTTGATTAGAATTTATTATCGCATAACCACCCAAGATATAAGGTACTGCAACCTGTTTTGATGCAAACTTACCAAAGCCACATAAATCTGTTCTGACATTTTCTGCATCCAAATCAACTAGTTCATTAACAAAACTATCGCCAACCCCAACACCAAAACTTATAATATTTGGTTTTTTGCCAAGCTTTATGTTTAAGTCAAATTGCTCTAAGTTCATTGTTTTGATAATAATATAAGTGCCTTTATGTTTTTTTTCAAAGTTAATTGCTTCTCTCTCTAATAATGCACCACGACTAACGCTTCCGCCCTCAAAAGTTTCTACATGCCATAGTTCTAAAATACCTTGATACTCATAACTTTCTGCCCTATTAACCTTTGATTCCGCATCGAGTAAGTTTGGTAATAATGTAAAAGGTGCAGTTATTACAAAAAACGCAATACAAACACTCAAAGTAAGTTGCATAAGCCCAAAAAAAGTTTTTTTTAATACTTTTTTGGAACTTGTTTTAACTTTAATATTTTCAGTCTTCTTTATTTTCATACAACTATTTATATGCTTTAAACATACCAAAAATAAGCAATAAATTATATCACCAAATATTGTAAATATGTTGTAGAAACAAAATAATATATTATTAAACTAAAAAAGTACACAAACTTTAAAAAAATGCTAGTTATTACTAGCATTATTTGTATAATTTTTCTATTTTATTTTTTAGTTCTCCAAAAACAAATTGAATAGACCTGAATTTTTTAGATAATTCATCAAACGCGGTAACAAGTGCACTGATTATTTTTAAATCTTGATATTTTGTAGAATATTTGATTGTGCTTAAAATATATAAAAGTTCTTCTCTAAAATATGGTTTTAAGTGTCTTTCAGCATAAACTGAACTTTCAACATTTTCGCAAATATCGCATATATCTTTCCAAGC
>CAMOCI010000025.1 GCA_946610635.1 uncultured Clostridia bacterium
GCTTGCATTAGATAGCACAATATTTGGTTTATACACAACATTTTTGGTTGTGTTTATGCTTGCATTACTTGCAACTGGTTATGCAGCAACAAAATCATCACTTAAATATATTATTGGTGCAGAGCAAAAAACTGAGATAATCAGAGTTATTGAAAGACAAGTTGAAGCACCAAGTAAAACTTTAAATAAAGAAGAACAATCATCATTTGTTGACTATCCTGTAATTCCATCAGAAGATTTTAATTTATTGTTTGAAAACTCTAACGCATACAGAGAATATATGTATCATGATAATCTCGAAAGATACATGCGTGGTTTAGACGGAGAACCTGAAACTGAACCTGAACAAGAACAAAAAGAAGTATCTATGGATGCACAAGTTGAAGCTCAGGTTGAAGAACCAGTATTAGTTGAAAATCAAGAAATTGAAAAAGTACAAGAAGTTGAAGAACAAGAAGAAGAACCATCACAAGAACGTGGCTTTGCTGGTATCAATGCTCATCACTATACATTTGAGCAAAAATTACAAATGGCAAGCAATGATGCAAAATCTTACTTTATGGAACTTACAAAGTATTTTGTATCAATTGGTTTTACGCCAGCACTTACAAAATCAGGAGAAACTTTCTCTCGTAGTAATATAAAATATGCTCACATTACAACAGCAGGTAAAAAAGGCTTAAAAGTTTATTTTAAATTAGATACCAAAGACTATGAAGACACAACAATACCATTTAAAAATGTTGGCGATGTTAAAAAGTATGAAAAAACACCAATGCTATTTGTTGTTAAAAGTGAACTTGCCGTAAGACGTGCAAAAGCACTTATGGATGACATCAAAATCAAATTAGATGGTGAACAAGAATGATATTTTTAATGCTACGTTTATTACGTAGCATTTTTTGTGTTATTTTATAGTTTTTGTAAAAACAATCTTTTTTGTAATTATTTGTATTTACTATTTTTATATTTTATTGTATAATTAAACCATGATACTAGATAAACAAAGACAAGCACTTGTTGATTTACAAGAAAAAATTGATGTTATAAACAAGTGCATAGATAAAGAAGTGATTAACAAGGAACTTGAAGTTTTAAAATCAGAGCAAGAAAGCCCTGATTTTTGGAGTGATTTAGGAAATGCGCAAAAAGTAAACAAAAAAATTAAGCACTTGCAAAAAAAGTTACAAACAACACTTGATATTCATAATAAAAGACAATACATTTTGGAACTTTTAGAACTTTTAGAAACTACCGAAGATAATGATATGCTTTTGGAACTTGAAACAGAACTTGCAAACTTATTAACTTTTGTAGATAATACATATTTATCAACATTGCTTAGTGATAAGTATGACGATAACAATGCAATTTTAACAATTCATAGTGGTGCAGGTGGCACAGAAAGTCAAGACTGGGCAAATATGTTACAGCGGATGTATTTGCGTTTTGCAGAGCGTAATGGTTATGGTTGCAAAATAATGGACGTACAAGAAGGTGACGTTGTTGGCATAAAGTCTGTTACAATTCTTATGAGTGGTGATAATGTTTATGGTTATTTAAAGTGTGAAAAAGGTGTGCATAGACTTGTTAGAATATCTCCATTTGATAGCAACGCAAGGCGTCACACATCTTTTGCAAGTGTTGATGTTATGCCAGAGATAGAAGATGATAACGAAATTGTTATAGATGAAAAAGATTTAAAGATAGACACTTATCGTTCTAGTGGTGCAGGGGGACAAAATGTAAATAAGACCGAAAGTGCTATTCGTATCACGCACCTTCCAACAGGTATTGTAGTAAATTGTCAAATAGAGCGTAGCCAAATGCAAAATAAGGCAACGGCTTTTCAAATGTTAAGGGCAAAACTTGCGCAACTTAAAGAAGAACAAGAACTTGCTGAGCGTAAAGAAATTCAAGGTGCTTTAAAAAAGATAGAATGGGGCAGCCAAATACGAAGTTATGTTTTTTGCCCTTATACAATGGTCAAAGACCATCGCACCGACCATGAAACCCCTAACATAAACGCAGTTATGGACGGCGATATTTTAGAGTTTATTAATGCTTACCTTACACTTAAAAATATAAAAAGTTAACTCAAAAGTATTAGACATACATATTCATCAACTTTTTGCTTGCTAACAACATTTTTTGCTAGATATTTTTTTGTTTGTGGTGTATAATATTTGCTACTAGGAGTTATAATGAATTACAAGCAAATTGTAGAACAAAAAGTTAAAGAGATTCAAGAAAAAGCAAAACAAGGTAAAGATATATATGTTCTTGGCATAGAGAGCAGTTGTGATGAAACAAGCATTGCAGTGATAAAAAATGGTAGAGAAGTTTTAAGTAATCAAATTGCAAGCCAGATAGATATACATACGAGATTTGGTGGTGTTGTGCCAGAAGTTGCAAGCCGTAATCACATTTTGTGTATTAACAATGTTTTGGAGCAAAGTTTAAAAACTGCAAATTTAAGTTTGGAACAAATTGATGCAATAGCCGTTACTTATGGTGCAGGCTTGTCTGGTGCATTAATGGTAGGTGTAAACTTTGCAAAAGGCTTGGCATTATCAAGAAACTTGCCACTTGTTGCTGTTAACCACATAAAAGGTCATATAAGTGCAAACTATATTCAAAACAAAAATTTAAAACCACCTTTTGTTTGTTTGGTTGTTAGTGGTGGACATACTGCTATACTTCGTGTTGATGATTATTTGAATCACACTTTAATAGGTCAAACATTAGATGATGCAATTGGTGAAGCATTTGATAAGGTTGCAAGAGTTGTTGGTTTAGGCTATCCGGGTGGGCCTAAAATTGATAAAGAAGCAAAAAACGGGCAGTACAATTTACATTTTGTAAAAAAAAGTGATTTGGATAAAACATACAACGTTAGTTATAGTGGTTTAAAAACTGCAGTTATAAATTATTTGCACAAAATGGAACAAAGTCATGAGATGATTAATGTTGCAGATGTTGCTTGCAGTTTTGAGCATGAAGCAGTTGATATGCTTGTAGAAAAAACTGTTAGAGCAGCGAAAGAGTATAACATAAACATAGTTGCAATGGCTGGTGGAGTTGCAGCAAATAGTTATTTGAGAGAGACTATGAGCAAAGAGTGTGAAAAAGCAGGGTTAGAACTCACTTATCCAGCACTTGTACTTTGTACAGATAATGCTGCCATGATTGCTGCTGAAGGTTACAATAATTTGATTTTGGGTGAAAGTATTAATTATGATTTGAAAGTTTCCCCAAATCCATCTTTAAAATTATAGAAATAAAAAAGTATTAGCTGTAAACTAATACTTTTTTAGTTTGCACAATTATTAAAGTTTTCTTTCTAACAATTTTTTATCATTTTGTAATTTAATAATAGAGTTCATAAGTTTTGCAGTATCATCATCGCTTAAATTTATAAAAAGTTGTTTTTGTATGCCATTTCTACCTATAACGCAAGGCTTAGAAAAATAACAATCATGCTCTTTGCTATAACAAGAAACTGTCATAATCTTTCTTTCATTATTTAATATAGAATTTGTGATTGCAAGTAAGCACATGCCTATACCATAACTCGTGTTTCCTTTTTTATTTATTATATCGTAAGCACTTGTTTTAACATCATAGTTAATTTTAGACATATTATTTTTACTTAACAATTTACTTATAGCATTTCCGCCAACAGTGACATTGTCCCACGCCACAAATTCACTATCTCCGTGTTCTCCTAAAACATAACCATGCACATCTTTTGCATTTAAGTGTAATTTATCAGCAACCATGTATTTAAGCCTAGCTGTATCTAGTGTGGTTCCGCTACCTAAAACTTTGTTTGTGTTTACTCCTGCAAGTTTCATGGTTAAATATGTCATTGTATCTAATGGGTTGGTGGCAATCAAGTATATGCCTGCAAACTTTGCTTTTTTAATTTCTGTTACAATGCTTTTAAAAATTTTTGCATTTTTTTCTAACAAATCTGATCTTGTTTCTCCCGGCAGCTGACTAGCACCCGCACAAATACAAACAATATCTGCATTTTTACAATCTGCATAAGTGCCACTTTTTATGTTTATTTTTTTTGGTGCATAAGATAGTGCGTGGTTAAGGTCTAGGGCTTCGCCTTCTGCTTTATCCTTGTTAATATCAACAAGAACTAGTTCATCAACAAAGCTTCCACTTATAACAATGCTGTAAGCATAAGCCATACCCACATTTCCAGTTCCTATAATAACAACTTTATTCATAAACACCTCTAAAAATATTATATCTTTTTTATGGTTTTTTTCCAAATAAATTTTGTTTTAAACATTTTTTTAAACACTTTTGACTTTAAATATCTTAAAACTGTGATTGTTTAACTTTTGCTATTTTAAATCTCTGTATTGACAAATTAATATATTTATATTAAAATTATAGTAATAGGAGTGGTTATGGCAGCAAAAAGAATATTTAAGTTTATTTTAAAAATGCTTGTAGCAGCAGGGATAGTAGTTGGTGCTTACTTTGGCATTTCTGCACTTGTAAATAAAGGCGGCAATCCAAATAGTATTATTGATGCTTCGAACAAAGCAGAAATAACTACAAAAATGGCACTTTCTCACAAAGATTTAGAAAGTTCACAAGTTAATTTACAAACCAAAATAGATGTTTTAGATAAAATTAATGTAGTGTTAACTGATTACTATAATTACTATTTAACATTAACTCCATATAAAAACTATCAACAAAACAAAGTTACTGATGGTGTAGTTATAGATAAGATTAATGAGTTAAAAAATCAAATTGAAGTAACCACAAGATATATGGCCATGACTATAAATGTATCAGACAATGCAAGTTTAAAAGAACAAAGAGTGCTTTTAACAGCAAAGGAATATGAAAAACAAACAAAGTTACTTTTTGAAGTTGATGAACTTTTAAAACAATATGTATACGAAAGTAACTATAATTTAAACGGTACAGGTATTGTTTACGAAGTACAACTTGAAATGATTAAAGATTATTCAAAAGCAATTTTTAACTTTGCGATTAAAGATAATATTGATTATTCAATACCAGATGACGTGCTTAGAGAAGGAGATAATAACCACACTACCACAAGTTTTATTGATGTTGTGTATAAATTTACTAACAGACAAACACTTGCAGTTAATGGTAATGTAGAAGTTAGTTTTGTTCAGTTTTATGGTGAAATTGATAAAATGGAATTAAATAGTTTTTATTTATTAAATCAAAGTGAAAAGCAAACGCTAGTGAATTCTATTTTGGATGAAACTAAAAAAATGTATTTTGATAGTTTATTACAATATTTAAAGCAGGAACATATTTAAGGGGGTAGGCAGATATGAAAAAGTTTAGTTTATCAATTTTTATAATTTTGCTTTGCTCTATGTTAATGTTTTCGGGGTGTACAAAAGCAAAAAACGCAACACCAGCAAGTATAAACTTATTATATCAAACAACCACAAAAAAATATGGTAGTTACGATAATAATAAAATAAAAATTTTTGATAGCAATGGTGCTGTTGATTTATATTCAGCAGAATCATTTAATATTGTTGTGTTTGGAGAAATTGAACACCTGAAAGATGAAGCATCCTATTCAACAATAAATATGCTTGCAAAAGGGCAAGAGTATGAAACAATAATGAGTGCAGTATCGTGTTTTTATTTAAACAAAGCGTTAATAAGCACAACAGAAAAAGTTCCACAAGAATTGTATACAAGTATGTATCAAAGTATTGATGATTTAAGTGGAGTGTTAAAAGATGTTTTAAGTAAAAAAGAAAGTTTTGAATCTACACTATCAAATTTAGGTGCATCACAAGCAAACTCTACACCAGTTAAAGAAAGTTTTAAAAGTTTTTTAAACTCTTACAAAAATCTTATAGAAAAGGTATATGAATTTAATTCAGTTTTTGAAGAAATATATACAGAATATTTATTTGTACCTTCTGGTAAAGAAACAAAACTAAAAGAAGGCGAATTACAAAGATTAGTTATGAGCGGTGCAGTATATTTAGGTCAATACTACTATTTAAAACAAATGGTTTTGAATTCAAAAATTGATAATAGATTTGCACATAAAAACATATTTGATCCAAGATCTGAAAGTATCATAGAAAATCAAAACTATGATAAATGTTTTGAAGGATTACAAAAAATAGTAAAAAACATTTTATTGGTTTCTGACCCAGTTGATCTTAACAACGCTGATTATTTGACATATTACAACGCTAGTGTAAACAAAATAAAATCATTTAAACAAAATATCAAAGATTATAAAATTGCTGTTAACAATATCGTTAATTACAAAAGTTCTCACAATGGGCAAGAAGTGCCAGTAGATAGTAATGTTTATCAATATGTATTGTTTGCTCAAAATATGGATATTGAGGCACAAAATTTACAAAACTATTTAATTAATAATATCATGAAAATATAATTTTATTAAAATAAAGCAGTCACTTTGTGGCTGTTTTTATTTTGTTTTGATGATTATTTAGTTACAGGATATTAACACAAATTACATTATTTTAAGTATTTATAAAAAAGTAAAATTATCAAACACATTTTGTAGTGCAAGCACTAATATATTTTTAAAAATTTCAATATTTAATAATAACCTAACAAAACTCTTTAAAAAGTATTTTGTATAAAATCTATATTGTGATAAAATAAATATGGTTTATAATAAAACCAAATAATTTTAAATAAAGGGTATTTTATGAGCAAATTTGTAACTTTTGAAGGTGGAGAGGGTTGTGGTAAAACAACACTTCTAGAAGGACTAAAAGCATATTTAAACCAGCATAATGTAGATTATGTTGCAACACGTGAGCCAGGTGGATTAAAGATATGTGAAGAAATTAGAAATATGGTTAAGTATAGTACAGAAGAAATTTCTAAACGTGCTGAACTTTTGCTGTTTTCTGCAAGCAGAGCTGAACTTGTACAAAACTACATTTTGCCAAATTTACAAGATGGTAAGCTTGTTTTATGCGATAGATTTTATGATAGCAGCAGAGTTTATCAAGGCTATGCAAATGGGCTTAGTGATGAAGAAGTGATGAATGTTACAAGATTCGCTACTAATGGTCTTGTGCCAGATATTACTTTTTATCTTGATATAGACCCAAAAGTTGCGTTTGAAAGAAAGGGTGGTAAAGATAAAGGCGATAGGATTGAACAAAGAGATTTATCTTATCACTATATGGTTAGAGAAGGTTACAAAAAAATTGCTGAAAAAGAAGATAGATTTATTATAATAGATGCAACACTATCAAAAGAACAAGTTTTAAATGAAGTGTTAAACAAGTTAAGGAAGGAAGGTATAATTGAGTAATTACACATTTAAAATTAGTGGGCTATCAAAATATAAAGGATTTTTGCAAAGTTTACAAAATTCAAATCATGCAGTGATACTATTTAGCAAAGATAAATTACTTCTTGATGCTATCTCATCACTTTATGTTATGATGCAAGAGTGTGATAATGAATATAAGCCATGCATGTTTTGTGATACTTGCCAAAAGATTATTGATAAAAATGCACTAGACGTTGAGTATTTTGGCGAAGATAAAAATATTATGGTTGATGATAGTGAAGCAATTGTTAGTAGCAGTTTTGTTGTACCTTATGAGTTTAAAAATAAATATTTTATTCTAAAAAACTTTGACGAAGCCACAGTTCAGGCACAAAATAAATTATTAAAAGTTATAGAAGAGCCACAAAAATTTGATAAATTTATTTTGCTAGTAAATAACTTAGATGCTGTTTTACCAACTATTAAAAGTAGATGTCAAATATACAATGTGCCAAAACTATCTATAGAAGAACTTAAAAATGTTTTTGATTTTGAAGTTGGACAAGGTAAAAGAGTTAGTTTTGGTGCGCAGTTTGCAAATGGTAGTTTAACTGCACTAAATAATATTTTTTTTGATGAACAGTTTGAAGAAATTTATTCTTTATGTGTAAAAATTTTAACAAATCTAAAAACTTCACGAGATGTTTTGGAATATTCTTCTTTAATTTTGAAACATAAAGATAAATTGAATGTTGTTTTAGAAATTTTGTGTTTGCTTTATAGAGATATTTTGGCGATAAAGCAGGGCAAGCAGAATTTGGTGCAAAACACAGAGCAGTTAAATGTGCTTATGGTTTTGGCTAATACAGAAAATAGTTTGGCACTTGTTAATATTATTAAAGAAATTGAAAGTGTTAAACAAAAACTTAAATATAATGCAAATATTAGCGGAGTGATTGATAATTTACTATTAAGAATTTTGGAGATTAAATATATATGCAAATAGTTGGAATTAAATTTAAACCAGCAGGACAAATAGAGTACTTTAATGCTGGTGATATGGA
>CAMOCI010000026.1 GCA_946610635.1 uncultured Clostridia bacterium
AAAAAAGTAATATCATAAATGTTGAGTTTACAAAAGATGGTTATTCAAAAAATTGTAGTAAGTACTTGTTGTCAGAAAAAGAGATATAAGAATTGCAAAAGTATGCTTTGGATATTTTGAATAATGCAACAACAGAGATGCTTGAAGGCTATATTTTGCCAAAGCCATACAAAAAAGATAACAACATTGCTTGTTTAAATTGCAAATGGAAATCTATTTGTCACTATCAAGTAGAAAGCAGTGGTTATAGAGAAATAACAAGCAAATCAAAAGAAAATTTTTGTTTGGGTGAAGAAAAATAAACCAAAATCAAATTTTAAATTTTTGAAAAATAGAAATAGAATTATACAAGAAAAAATATTATGCAATTAAAAAATATAAAAAAATATAATTTTTTAAAAAGGAGTAAAAAATGAGTAGCAAATGGACGGAAGCACAACAGCAAGTAATAACACACAATGCAGGCAATCTTTTGGTTTCGGCATCTGCTGGTAGTGGCAAAACAAGTGTACTTATAGAAAAAATTGTTTCATTAATTACAAGCAAAAGTTGTCATTTAAAAAACTTGTTGGTTGTAACTTTTACAAATGCTGCAAATTTAGAGATACGTCAACGTTTAACCATAGCTTTGCAACAAAGTGGTAATCTAGAATTATTAAACGAGTTAGACGATTTATCCGTTAGTGACATTTTAACTTTTGATAGTTTTTGCATAAAAATTGTTAAAGAGTTTGGTTATGAAATTGGTCAAAACAACAATTTTTCAGTTGCAGACACTTCACTTTCTGGTTTTTTACAAAATCAAGCATTAGATAATATTATTGGAAAGCACAATAAAAATTTAGACACTAATTTTGTTAGTTTGCTTGATACGTTTTTTGATGGTAGAAATGAAAATACTTTTAGAAAAGGCGTAATAAGTATATATAACTTTTTAAAGAGTAAAACACAAAGCACAAGCTACAAACAAAAATTAAATGAGTTATTTGATTTAAGCAACAAAGATAATGAAGCGATAAAGTTTTTAAATGACTACTTAATTGCAACTAAAAACAATTTTTATGCAGAAGTTGAAAAGTTACATACTCAAAGTTTGATTTATGATGATGAAAAACTTTCAGAAGCACTTAATGAGATTTTAACTAATTTGGAATATTTAGATAATGAAAATTTTTTTACAAATTTACATACATTAAAAGTTGGTTTAGATTTAAAGTTACCTGCAAAATCTAAAAAAGATATTTTTGAAATTACCGAGATAAAAGATAGTTTTGCAGAACAAAGAAAAATCTTTTATAAAAATCTGGAGTATATTGTTAGTAAAGAAATTTTAGAGTTAGATATGCAAGATTTGCAAAAAGATTTAACTACAACAAAAGAAAGATTAACTTATTTATTTGACTTTGTTGAGGAGTTTGATCAAGAATACACAAAATTAAAAGATAATATGCAAGTTTTAGATTTTGTAGATATAGAAAATTTAGCTAACAAAATTTTAAATAATAATGCAATTAAAACTGCTTTGCAAAATAGATACAACTGGATTTTTATTGATGAATATCAAGATACAAGTTTATTACAAGAAGATATAGTGCAAAAAGTTACGTCAGGCAACAATCTTTTTATGGTAGGTGATTTTAAGCAAAGCATTTATCGTTTTAGACAGGCTGAACCAAAAATATTTATTAACAAATATAATCAATATAAAAGTATGCAAAGCGCAGGTAGCGTTATAGAGTTAAAAACAAATTTTAGAAGTGAAAACTCTATTTTGCAATTTAACAATTTCGTATTTGATAAAATTTACAAGGAGAGCATAGATGAATTTGAATATAAAGGTAATGCAGATTTGGAATTTGGCGGAAAGTGTAAAGCAGAAGATAATGCACATGTAAAAATATTTTTACTAAACAAAACCAAAGAAGATGAACAAAATGCTGAAGAAAACATTACAAATCACGAAATAGAAAACCTAAATAATTTAGACAAAAAAGATAATTTAAAAGTAAACAATGTTTATTCAGTCAAAAACAGCACTTTAGTGCAAGATAATGTTGATAATATTTCAAAAGAAGCTGTGATAATTGCTGATGAGATTAAAGAAATGTTAAAAAAAACATATTACGATGCAAAATCAAATACATTTAAACCAATAACTTTTTCAGATATTGCAGTGCTTTCTCGTGGTAAAAATAGTGTATTGCCTAAGATACGAAAAATTTTTAATCAAGCTAATATACCTGTAACAACCGTATATGATGATAATCTGTTTGAAAATTATGATATGCAGATGTTACTTTCAATTTTAAAAACAATACAAAACTTAAAAAATGATGAATCATTAATTAGTACACTTATTAGTATTGGTGGAGTAACACTAGATGAACTTGCAACCATAAGACAAAAGTATACTTCTGACTTTTACTATAATGCCATGCTGGTCTATAAAGAGCAAAATGATGACGTAATATCAAAAAAAATAAATGCCTTTTTGCAAAAAATCAAGTACTACAAAAACCAAAGTAATTATTTAGATATTTGCGAACTTATTTTGTTGATTGTGGAAAAGGAGAATTTAGGTACATATTTTGCAGTTAATAATTATGGCGAAGAATTTGAAAGTCACTTAAATTTGCTTTTGGATAACATACAAAGCATTAAAAATAATAGTTTGTTTAGTTTTTTGAATTTTATTGATACTTATGGCACAAATCTTTGTTTTGAAAACACAATAAAAGATGCCGAAAACTCTGTTACACTTTGCACTATTCATAAGAGTAAAGGTCTAGAATATCCTGTTGTATTTTTAGTTGGTGCGGGTAAAAATTTTAGCACAATAAGTGAAGCTCAAAAAATTTTGTTTGATAATGATTGGGGAATATCAATGCCTAGTTTTGATTTAGATAGGCATGTTAAATATGATAATTTAATTCAAAAGGCATTTAAGTTAAAAATAAAGAGCGAAAATAAAAAAGAAGAAAAAAGACTTTTATACGTTGCTTTAACAAGGCCAAAAAACTATTTAACAATTGTTGGTAGTGAAAAATTTTCTAATCTTAAATCACTTAATACAGATTTTAAAATTTATGGTTCAACAAGTTATATGCAATGGCTTATGGGTTGTTTTGATGATGAAGAGTTGCAATCTTTGCAAACCAACAAAAAACAATCAAAAATACTAAAAAATAATCAAAATGGTATTGAATTGTTTTCAAGATTAGAAACAACGTTAGTAAACGAAAACGAGTTTGATTTTGATATTGTACCATTAGAAAAACCAGATTTTGAACAATTACAAGTTGATAAAGATGAATTTATTAATATACTCACAAAAAGGTTTGAACATAATAGTATCGCCAAAAAGAATACCGTAACTCAAATAATGGCAGAAGATGAACACTACAACATTTCAAACTTTAACTATCAAAAAAGTGATAAACAAAACGACACAGACTTTTTGACAATAGGTACTGCGTATCACAAATATATGGAATTAATTGACTTTGTAGAAGATGAAAATGCTATTAAAGAGCAAATAAAAGAATTAAAATTGCAAAACAAAATATTACCTGAGTATTGTGCACTTGTTGATGAAAACAAAATTATTTTGGCTGTAAAACAGCTTGCTGACTTGATAAATAATGATAAAGTTTTAAAAGAACAGCAATTTTTGGCATATATGCCTGCAAACAATTTTGTAAAAACAGATAAAACGAACAAAATACTTGTGCAAGGTGTTGCAGATTTAATAATTGTTAGAGAACATGATATCTTGCTTGTAGATTACAAAACGTCAAGATTAAAAGAGCAGGAATTTGCCGAAAAATATGAAACGCAATTAAATATTTACAGCAAAGCAATACAATGTTTTTATAACAAACAGGTTGCACAAAAAGCGATTTATAGCTTTTATCTTAATAAACTAATAATTATTTAGTTATTTGTTTGACAAAGCAAATTGTAATCTTTATAATTTAACTATACGACATTTTATGTCAAAACAAAAGTAGAGGGATTTTTATGTTGTTAGATGTGTTAAGTTCATTTATAGAAGCAATAGGAAATTTAGTTTCAACAATAGGCTTAGGTTGGGTTTCAGTTATTTCTTTAATTTTGCTTTTATTAACAGTTGTTATTAGTTTTGTTTGTGTGCAACACTCAATAGAAGTAAAAACACTTAAAGCTGTTAACAGAATTAACAAATATTTGGAAAAGAACCCATTTGTAAATGAAGAAAATTTGGTTGAGTTTAACAAACTTATGAAGCACATTCCTGCACCGATGAGAAGAGAGTGGCAAGAATATATGGTTTCTCGTGATAAAAAACCAAGCGACTTTTTAACAGAATATAATTCAATAGATAGACCATTTAAGTCTAGTGCTTATGCAAGTCACATTATTGCAGTTAGGGCAAGCATAATTTCTATTGCATTACTTTCTGCACTATTTTGTGCTTCATACTTTGTTGCTGATTCAACAACAAATGGTGAACTTACATTTTTAAATATTATCGCAAGTTTGTTACCTGCAATTGTTGTTTTGATTTTAGGCGAAATTTACATAATGTTTTTAAAAGCAAGAAAAAACAGTTTGGTTTCAGACGTTTATTTTAACTATCCAACATTGCAAAGATATTTAGATAGAGCAGTTACAACATTACCAGATTACATTGATTATGAAATCTTGTTTACAAGAAAAGAAATTACTTCTGGTATTCCAGTATTGCAAGAATATTTGCAACAAAGAGCCGCTTATGAAGAAGAACAAATTAGAAAAGCAAGAGATAGTCAAGTATCTCATGAAAAATATGATTTTTCTTCACTTGGCATTAATGGTAGTCTTGTTATGGAAAAGGCTATGCAAGTTAGCGAACAATTTATTGGTAACAAAAGTGGTATAAGGGCAGACATTGCAGAACTTGAAAGTCAAAAAGATTTACTTGAAAAGAATTATGATGAAAAAGTTAAAACAACTCAAAGAAAGTTAAGAGATATTCAAGAAACATTAGATAGATTAAAAGAAAAATTAGATGCTACAACAAATTTGATTGTTGGTAATGATTTAAGAAAACAAAGAGAAAACGAAATTCAAAAACAACGTCAAATAGAAAAAGAAGCTATGGAAGATGGCAGAAAGTTTGAAGCAGAACAAAAGAATTTGCAAGAGCAAATTGATGCAAAGCGTGCTGAAATTGAAGAAGATAGAAAGCGTGCCGAAACAAATCTTAATAGCGAATTTAAAAGTTATGCAGATAAAATTTATACAGAACTTAGAATTATTGTTGATGAGCAAGTTAAAAATGAAGTTGCAGGAATGCACGAAGATATTGCTAAACTTCAACAAGAACTTGAAGATAGAGAAAGAGTACTTGTAGAAAAAAATACAATTTGTAATGAAAGGCAAGAACAAATTGAGCAGTATCAAGGTGCTGTTGAAGAATATGCTAGTCAACTAGCAGAAAAAGATAATCTTTTACAAGAAAAAGATGCAAAAATAGCAGAGCAAGAGCAAAAACTTGCAGAGCTTGGTAGTGGCGAAGACATACATAGTAAAGAAGTGTTTGAAGTTAAAAAACAACTAGAAAGTAGGAATTTAGAAATATCTAAAAAAGACGAACTTTTGGAAAATCAAAAAAGATACATTGCAGAACTAAAATCAAAAAAAGGTTTTAGTGGCGATATTATATTTGTTGACGAAGAAAGTAGGTTATACTACTACGATGGTGGTGGAAATGTTGTTTATGTAAACCAAGATTTAAATGGTATGACGGAACAGCAATCAAGTTACGATGAAATCGAGCCAGAAGAGCCACAAGCCGTTGAAGAAGTTGAACAATCAAACGATGAAATAGAAGAGATTGATAAGATGATTGAAGAGCAAAATGAACAGCTCGATAAACATAGTGAAGAGCTTAAAAAGCAACTAGAAGATACTCAAAAAGTTGCCGAAGAAGTTAAGAAAGAGTCAAAAAAATCATCTAGCAAAAAAGCACCACAAAAAAAGAATTCTAAATCAAGTGCTTTAAAAAAACAAAAAAAATCTTCAAATGATAGTGATGGTGAAGATGCTGACGGAGATTTGGACTTGGAAGCCTTTAATGCACAATTAAAAGGTAAAGGTGGCAAAAAATAATAATTAAAAAAATGCAGTTTCATCACTGCATTTTTTTAAACTATATACTATAACTTGTTAATTCTTTTAATTTACCATTGTTACTTGCAATTCTTATAATTTTATTATCTATTTTAATATCTTTTTTAATTAGTATTTGCTTATTTTCTGTATATATATTTTTGCCAACTTTTCTACCAATTAAAAAGTCATAATTTGGCGTTAATAATTTTTTTGGCTTTACTTTTATTTGCTTTTTAGTTTGAGTTTGCATTTTAACAACTTGATTGATTGTAACTTTTGTTTCTATTTTTGCTTTTGGCTTAAAGTTATAAAGCTTTGTATTGTTATTTTTTTTAATTACTAAACCATTACCGACATTAAGCACATCACAAATATTTAATGTTTTGTTATCTTGTAGCAAAATATTTGTAACATTTAACTTTTCATCATACTCTAAATCTGTAATGCTACTAAAATATGTGCCGTCAAGTTCATAAACTCTAAAGCCTATTGGATTAATGCATTTTGTATCAATTGTATTTAATACATAAACTTGTTCACTATTTTTAATCATAACGGCGTCACTTTGCAAGGTATATATATTTTTTAAACAAACAATTTTTTCTTCTTGTGACTCATCATCAAAAATTTCTAGCCAGCAAAGTTTTTCAAGTTTTTTATCAATAAGCACATTTTTAACATATCCTTCCAAATTACCATCATAAATGCTGATTACAGGTTTACCTAAAAGTTTTGAAATGTTTTCCAAAATAACCTCCAAAGTTAATAAACTTTCAAAACTAATATATGCTACATTTTTTTTGTTTATATCTTAAAGTTTTAATATTTTATAGCTCTAATTAAAAATCTTTAACTTCTTCAAATTTATGACTTAACATTTTTAAATCCTTATCAAATTTTACGTCACCAACAAATTTTTTGCCTTTCAGGGCCATTGGCATCCAAAGTAGGTCATCTTGTAACATTTTTTCATATGGTATTGTATCAAAATTAAACCAGTGTGGTATCATTTCGTCTGTTTCAATTGGTTCACCATCAAAAACTGTGCTTATGTATATGTTTAGGTACATATTAACTCTTTCACCTTTGTACCAAACATCAAAGTGTATTTTGCCAATTAGCTCAAACTTAACAGGTGTTACACCAATTTCTTCTTGTGTTTCTCTAATCATTGCTTGTTCTATTGTTTCACCAGGGTCTTGTTTTCCACCAATTCCGTTTAAAGTTCCTTTTGCAAAGCCTCTCTTTTTTTCTCCAAGCAAAACTTGATTTTCTTTAACTAGTAAAACTAATGTTGTGTTGATTGTTCTTAATTCTTCCATAATTTTTCTCCTTTTGTTATTTTGCAATTAAAAAATTGCGTGTCAAACGCAATTTAAAGTAGTATATCTTTAAGTGCGTTTTTGGTGCTGTTATTTCTTTTTGCAACAATATAACCAACAGCAAATTGTATTGTTAGATTTTTGTTGCCATTCTAAAGAAATAAAATTCTCCAAAAAACGCGTATAGGAATGGACGAATTATATGCTATATTTATATTATACCACAAACACAAAAAAAGTCAATAGAGAGTTTTATTTTTATTGTAAATTTAAATAATGCTTTTTTAATTATGCTTTTAGACTATTAACATTAATCACATCTATTGAATATGCTGTTAATGACATATGTGTCAATAGGAGGAAATTATGGCTGATTATAATGTAACAATAATCAATGGAACCGGCTCACAAAAAATGGATATTGGATCATATTCGGTTTCAGCAACTTATGCACCGGGGTACGATATGGATACTCTTTTACCAACAAGTTTTTCTGCAACAGCATCCACTCAAACAAGTGCATTTACAATAAGTGCAACAGGCACTTTAACAATTATTTTTAATGAAACGGGTGAAGAGGGCGGAACACCTATAACTTCTGGTACTGTTGTTATGACAGACTC
>CAMOCI010000027.1 GCA_946610635.1 uncultured Clostridia bacterium
GATAATGAACTCATTTTTTCAAAGTATCACGCCAAGAACAGCAGGATTTGCAACCATAGATCAGGCACAGCTAACATCATCAAGTAGAGTTGTTACCGATATACTTATGTTTATAGGTGGTAGCCCTTCATCTGTTGCAGGTGGTGTAAAAACAACAACAATATTTATTTTGCTTCTTTCCGCATTTAAGGGTGGTAATTCAAAGGGAGATATAGTATTACATAAAAAAAGTATTTCTAACAGAACTGTTCAAAGAGCTTTGAGAATTGTTGCACTTGCTTGTATATATGCTATAATAGGTATAATAGCAATTTGTGTTATAGAAAAAAACAATGCTTTTGCTGCTGGTAAACCATTTGGTTTATCTAGTGCAGTTATATTTGAAGTATTGTCTGCAATCTCAACTGTTGGTGTAACATTAGGTTTAACGCCAACACTTGCAGTTGCTTCAAAGTTAATAATAGTTGCATTAATGTTTATTGGCCGTGTTGGTTCATTAACACTGGCATTTGCAATAAAAATAAAACCAAAAGATGCATACGGACAAATTAAATATCCAGATGCAAAAATTGTGGTTGGTTAGGAGAAAATATGAAAAAGTTTGAAAAGTTAAAAGATAAAAAAGTAAATTTAAAGGCAAAAAAAGTAGAAACAGTGCAAAAACCAAAGGTAGAAAAAGAAGAAACTAAAAACCCAATAAAAAGAATATTAGAAAGGGCAAGCAAAGAAAAAAAAGAAGTTAAGTCAGTTCTTAAAAAATCTATGAGCCAATTTGCAGTTATTGGTCTTGGTAGATTTGGAACAAAAGTTGCTTTAACTCTTGCAGCCGAAGGTAATGAAGTTTTGGCTATTGATACTAACGAAAGAAGTATCAGAGAAATAGAAGACTATGTTTCGGGCACAGCTGTTGCGGATGCTACTGGTACAAATGTACTAAAACAATTAGGCATTCACAACTTTGATTGTGTTGTAGTTGCTATAGGTGAAGATTTGGAAGCTAGTATTTTAACAACTTTAATTTGTAAAGATTTAGGTGTTAAGCTTATAGTTGCAAAGGCAAATAGTGAAGCACATAAAGAAGTTTTGGAAAGAATGGGTGCAGATGTAGTTGTATTTCCAGAAGATTACACTGCTACAAAGGTTGCAAAAATGCTTTCTAATCCAAGTGTTAACGAAGTTATGAAGTTGACTGATAAATTTAAAATTGTAGAAATTGCAGTTCCTGACAACTGGTGCAACAAAACGATTATAGATATTGATGTTAGAAGAAAATATCGTGTTTCTATTATAGTAATTAAAAGAGATGAATATGTAATCTATCCAGAGCCAGAAACAGAACTTAAAAAAGGCGACATATTGTTAGTTGCTGGTGAACCAAAAAGAATAGAAGAAGTTAGTGCATACACAAGTGATGTTATTGACGTTATTCACACACTTTCAAATGGCTTAAATCTAGATTAATTTAAAAAACAGACAATGTATTTTGTCTGTTTTTATATGTTATTTATATTTTACATTTATTAGTATTAAATTTATATCATGGTATTAAATTAATTTTACATACACAATTATTAAAATATACTACTTTTAAGCATTTTTACTTAATCCATCATCTAGTTTATCACATATTTTGTTTGCAAATTCAAATATTCTATTACTTTCATCAGGAGAGTACTTTAATTTTTTTATTTTTGGCTTGCCCCAAACTCCTAAAATTTTTGGGCTAACCCACTTGTTTGATGGACAATCATTAAGTAGTGCATACACAATGTTTCTGCTTGCTTTTTTGCTAGAAGGAAAAATGATTTTCATACCAAATTTTACAAACCAATTAATATATTTAGGAAAGTGCGCTGTAAGTGTTGTTAAGGTAATGCCCGGGTTGGCAATAGCAAAACTTATATCTGCTTTGTTTGTTAATTTGATTAGCGACAGCATCAAGTATTTTTTTGAATTTGAATATATTTTGTTTTGGTTTTTACTAGTAGAATAATCTATATCTTCCATTTTAATTTTAGATAATGCATAGGCTATGCTACCTGTCATAACAACTTTTTTAACTTTTTTTGCTTCTATAAGTTTTTTAGCCAAATAGTATTGAGATAAAAAGTTAATTTGAAATATATTGTTATAGCCACTATTCAATTTTTCTGTTGGCAAATTGTAAACACCAGCATTTAATATAATAGCGTCAAAATCTATTTTTATTAACTCTTCAAAAGTATTTTTTACTGAATTAATATCGCTTAAATCATTTAAAACATAATTTATTTTTACATTAGGATATATTTTTAAAATATCAGCTTTAAGTTTTTTTATTTTGTTTATATTTCTATCAACAAAAATCAAGTTTTTGCCAAGTTTGGCAAGTTCAAAGGCGATTTCTTTTCCTATTCCACCGGTTGACCCAGTTATTGCTATAGTGTTTAATTCGTTTTTCATAAAATTATAATATACAATTTTTTTAAAAAAGTAAATAGTTAATAAAAATAAAATTAAATTTTGAACCCTTGGGTTCGAGTCCGGAAGTGAAATAAA
Source organism: uncultured Clostridia bacterium (assembly GCA_946610635.1). Classification (GTDB taxonomy): domain Bacteria; phylum Bacillota; class Clostridia; order Christensenellales; family UBA1242; genus UBA9845. Next base: position 2,539 of record CAMOCI010000027.1, read on the forward strand.
AAAAAGTACAATAACATTTGCTATTGCACTATGTTTTGGCAGGCGAAGTAGGCGAACAGCGTTAAGCAAGTTGCCTTGAATGGCAAGTTGTAGCGGCCGTGAGTGAACCAACTTTATGTTGGTGAGTGGATGGGCGAAGCCGTGAACCCTTGGGTTCGAGTCCGTAAGTGAAATAATAAAAAAGCACAATAACATTTGCTATTGCACTATGTTTTGGCAGGCGAAGTAGGACTCGAACCCACGACCAACGGTTTTGGAGACCGGGACTCTACCAACTGAGCTATTCGCCTAGATATACTAAATTTTTCTGCTAACACTAGTAATAGTATTGTTGCACGTTAACGGTAGCCCCTTCGGGTTGTCCGGCGGAACATGAAGTTCCTTACGCTTTGACTAAAAACTTGCCACTGGCAACTTTTTTTAACGCGTCGCGCCAACTGAACTATTCGCCTAAATATTACTATTATTTTTGTCAGTAAGTATATTTAGCATAGATATGATATAACTTTGTTAAAAAAAAGTCAATATTTTTTGATATGTTTATTAATTGAATGTATTTGTGCTTTACTTTACATTTTGTTTGCATTGTGTTAAAATAACTGCACTGAGGATTTATGGAAAACAAAAAGATAGAAATAAAAAATTTGAAAGGCACTTTTGATTTTTTGCCAGAAAAGCAAATTGTTAGAAATCAAATTATTGATATTTTAAAAAAGAACTTTGAGTGCTATGGATATTTGCCAGTAGAAACCCCAATACTTAATGAGTTTGATTTGTTAAAGTATAAGTATAGTGAAGGCGCAGAAATTTTACATGAGATATATAGGTTAACCGACCAAGGTAAAAGAGATATAGGCCTTAGATATGATTTAACTGTGCCATTTTGCAAGGTTATTGCATTAAATAGGGATTTAACTATGCCATTTAGACGCTACGAAATTGGCAGAGTGTTTAGAGATGGTCCAGTAAAAGCAGGCAGAGCAAGAGAGTTTTATCAATGTGATGTTGATATTGTTGGCGTTGATGGAAGGTTTATTGAAGTTGAACAAATGCAAATGGTTGCAAAAGTTTTTTCGGAACTTGGCATTGATGTAGAAATCAGATGGAATAATCGTAAACTTATGTGTGGATTACTTAAAGAATTTGGATTTAAAAATGAAGAAATTGATGAAGCAGTTAGCCTCATTGATAGATTAGAAAAGATTTCTAGAAAAGAACTTATAGAAGAATTTGCAAAACTAGGTTTAACTGAACAAAAAGTTGATGAATTGCTTGCGCTTTTCTCTAAAAATTTGGTGGAGTATAGTGATATATTTGCAAGTACTCAAAATACATTATTACAAGATGGTATTAATGAGTGTTTGGAAGTTGAAGCGTTGTTACAAAAAATGTCACTTGATAATGTTTGCAATTTTTCACCAAAACTTGCTCGTGGTTTAGGTATTTACACTGGTACTGTATTTGAATTTTTTGACAAAGAACAAAGAATTTCATCATCTCTTGGCGGTGGTGGCAGATACAATAAAATTATTACTGGTTTTATGGATAATGGGCAAGAGTACCCAGCATGTGGTTTGAGTTTTGGTTTAGAACCTATTTACTATATTCTTTCTCAAAACATAGCACCATGTATGATAGATGTTTTGGTTGTGCCTATGGGTACAGAAGTACAAAGTATGCAACTTGCACAGAAGTTAAGAGAAGTTGGTGCACACGTTGTTGTGGAATTAAGTGGTAGAAAAGTTAAAAAAGCATTTGAATATGCCAACAAACTGGGCATAAAATATGTTATGGTAGTTGGTGAAAACGAAATCAACAGCAATATGTATAGCATTAAAGATATGCAAAAAGGTGAACAACAAAGTTTGCCACTCGATGATATTTTAAAAATTTTAAAAAATAAATAGTAAAATACACAAGGAGGTATATGTATGCCATCTGGTTCTCATGGCGGTGGTGGCGGAGGTGGTCACTTTGGTGGTGGCGGTAGCCATTTTGGTGGTTCTAGCAGCGGTGGTAGTCATTTTGGCGGTAGTTATTATCATGGGCCGCGTAGACCTGGTAGAGCGCCAATTGTTTTTCATTACTTTTACTGGGGTGGCCATAGATATGCTATAGGTAATGATGATAGAGCAAAAATAAGATCTTTTATTGGAGCTTGTGCTATTATTCTGCTTTTAATGCTATCTATGATTGTTGTTATTGTAAGTCGTTTTGCATCTATTAACAAAATAAAAAAAGATTATGCATATTATCAAGATATGATTGCTTATGCAGAAGAACATACGGAATACATAATAACAGGTAAAGTGCAATCAAAATTTTATAACGAAGATGCTGAAAAATGGTACCTAACGTATTATTTTTACACCGATGATAGCATAAGGGTTGATGGTTATACTTTTTGCGTTTATAACGATACAGAAATAAAACAATTTAGAAGTGGTGATGATATTGCACTTGCAGTTGACAGCATACCTTTAACTGATCAAACCGACAGCATAACTTTAGATTACAAAGATATGCCATTAACCAGAGATGGTGAATATATTAATGCAGTTAGAGGTGTAGTTATACCAATAATTGTAGAAGTTATACTTGCAGGTATTTTAACGTTTTTCATTATTCAAATTATAAAAAGTTACAAAAAACTTGCCGAAAAAGTTGATGAAAATGGAAATGAAAATATTAAATACAAATATATTTGCACATACTGTGGTGGAAAACTAACAGAAGACGATAAATCTTGCCCACATTGTGGAAGTAGCACAATAGAAACTGTAAAAGAAAATTAATATTTAATTAATAAAATATGTAGTTATTTGCAGAATAAATTAGACAATAACCAAGAGAATAAAAGAAAAAAGAAATCTTTATCAAAAGTTAAAAACTTATTTAAAAACGATGATAAAACAATGTAAATTAAAAACAGATATCGCAAAGATATCTGTTTTTAAATTAATCACTATCAGTTTTATAAATCCAACTTCTATCAAAACATTCGTTTTTATTTTTTTCAATTAACTTAACATCACAGTTATTCATATATGGTTCTTCACAAAACCACTCTGGGCTGTAATTAAAATATGCCATTTGAAGTGTTTTTAAAAATGCTCCGTGAGAAACTATAAAAAAGTTTTCATCTCCAGTTTTAACATCTCTAAATAGTGTGTTTAAAAAAAGCCTTGCACGTACAAACACATCAAAGTTACTTTCTCCTAATGGAAACTTAGTAAAAAAATAACCCTCATGTTCATACATCCAATTTTGATATTCCCAGGCATCTTTATATTTTATGCGTTCTTCATTTTTTAAATTATCAAAAAGTCCAAATTGCCTTTCTATTAAAATTGCATCTTCTTTTATGGTTTTGATGTCAAGATATTTGTTTATTATTTTTGCAGTTTGCCTTGTTCTTTCAAATGGGCTAACAAACAGTGTGGCATTTTTTATATCAATATCATTTTCTTTACAATAGTTTTTTAAAAACAATCCACAATCATTTGCCTGCTTAATTCCTTTTTCTGTTAATGGCACTTTAAAATCTGGGTAGTTTTCAATATTACTAAATGCATTTTGTGTGCTTTCGCCATGTCTTATCAAAAATATTTTCATGGGCTTATATTACCATATATATTTTAATATGGCAAATAAAATTTTTTTAAACAAATTTATTTTTATAAATATATAATATTTTTGATTAATGTTATCAAAAAATTTGAAAAACGGTATTGACACATCAACAAAAATATTATAACATATACTATATACTACAAAAGGAGAATTTATGAAACAAACAAAAGTTGCAATAGTATATGATTTTGATAAAACGCTATCAACTGATGATATGCAAGCATTTGGATTTATTCAAGGGCTTGACATGGAAGTTAATGATTTTTGGAGTGATTGTGGAGTGTTTAGCAAACAACATGGTTGCGAAAATATTTTAACATATATGTATTTAATGGTTAAATACAGCAAAGAAAAAGGTAAACCTATAACAAGAGAGTACTTAAAAAGTTGTGGCCAACAAGTTAAATTTTTTGAAGGTGTAACAACATGGTTTGATAGAATTAACAAGTTTGGCAAAGAAATGGGTGTTGAAGTTGAACACTATGTTATTTCTAGTGGAATAAAAGAGATTATCGAAGGTACAGAAATAGCAAATAAATTTAAAGAAGTTTATGCTTGTGATTTTGTTTATGAAAACGATATTCCTGTTTGGCCAGCATTATGTTTAAATTATACTAACAAAACCCAGTTTTTATATAGAATCAACAAAGGTTGTTTGGATATTTTGGATAGAACAGTTAACGAAGAAATGGCTCATGAAAAAAGAGCAATACCATTTTCTAATATAATTTATGTTGGTGATAGTGAAACAGATATTCCTTGCATGAGATTGATATATAAATATGGTGGGACTGCAGTTGGTTTGTATCAACCAAACACAAAAAATGAAACATACTTAAGAGATTTGTTAAGACGTAATCGTATTAGTTTTGTTGCAAAGGCAAATTACACAGAAGGTGAAGAACTTGACACCGTTATAAAAAGTGTTATAACAAAAGTTAAAGCACAAAGTATTTTAGATAATGTAAATCAAAATCAAAAAAAGTAAAAAAATCTTGAAGTTGAGTAATCAATTTCAAGATTTTTATTGGTTTGTTATCACAATAATTCATTTTTATGTTTTATTTAATATTTTTTGCTTGCAACATCTTTGCAAAAGTTTTCAAAATCTTCTAGTTTTATACTTTGTTTTTCGCCAGTTTTGTTATTTTCAACTTCTAAACAATTTTCTTCTAAACTTCTGCCAAAGACAACAGTAAAAGGTGTGCCGCAAATTTTGCTATCTTTAATCTTCATACCTATTGATACATCTTTTCTGTCATCAAATAAAACCTGTATGCCTTTATTTTGTAGTGAATTATATATTTTTTCTGCAAGTTCTAACTTTTGTTCATCATCATTTTTTGTTACAAAGTAGAATGTGTATGGTGATAGTTCTACGGGCAAAGCTATTCCTTCAAATTTGCCATCTTTTTTAACAATAGCATTTTCGTAAATAAATGCAAGTGTACGGCTAACGCCAATACCATAGCAACCCATAACATAAGGTTTTAATGAGCCGTCAGCATCAACAAACATTCCGTTCATAGTGCTACTATATTTTTCGCCAAGTTGAAATATATGCCCAAGTTCTACTGTTCTTTTTTGAACAAGTCTACCAAAATTGTAAATACCATAATTTTTTTCTAAATATTCTTTAAAGTCTGTTCTTTCTAGCAGTTCACTGTTAAAAGCTTTGCCTGTTTGTTCGTCGTAGTAAACAATATCTTCGCCAATTTCGCTTAAAGTCATAAATTCTTCACTTTTTGCGCCACCTATACTGCCACTATCTGCACCAACTGGAATAACAGGTATGCCTAATTTTTTAAATATTTCAAAATAAGCTTGCTTGATATTTTGATATTCTGCTTCTAATGCTGCTTTGTCTTTTCCAAAGCTATATGC
>CAMOCI010000028.1 GCA_946610635.1 uncultured Clostridia bacterium
TCCCTTTAAACTTGGAATTTTTGTGCCTCGTTTTGCTGATTGCATTGAACTTTCAAATCTACTATTCCACATTTCGCTTTCGCTATAATTTCCTGATATTAAACAATATTCAGCAGCAACACCAAAACAGAGTGCATAAATTGATAATCTTCCATTAAACTCTGTTATTTCATCATCAAAGCCATATTCGTTTGGTATATAGTAATAAGAAAGTTCATATACTCCATCTTCTATATATATCTTTTCATTTTTTACGATATAAGGTTTTGTTGTGTTGACATTTACTAGCTTATGAAAGTTTTTTGATAGATTTGCAAGTTCATATAAACCATTACAAACAGTTACACTTTCAGTTTCTTTTAAAAATAAATGATCCGTTACTATATCGCATACAACTGAATTTATACAACTAATAATTAGGTTTATATCTCTTTTAGTTTGACTATCAAAAGTATTAAACAATGAGATTTGAGTTGATACTTCACTTGTTTCGCCACTTAGCTCTTCACTAGTTTCTTCAATAGTATTTTCAGTAGATGTTTCTTGAGTAGTTTCAGTTTCTTGACTCTCATTTACTTCACTTTGTTCGGTAGTTTCAATTTCTGGCTCAAAATCTGCTTCTTCAACATTTTTTAACTGCAACATAACAGCAACTTTTTTTATAACATCTTTAATCTTCATATAAATTCCCCTGTAATTTTTTGTTTGAATTTTCAATTTCTTCAAGTAATTTTTTTTGATTTTGAATGCGTGTTTTTAAAACAAAATCAACAGTCCTAGCGTCCAAACCATCATAAGGAATAGTTAATTCGTAAGTATTTTTTGACCTTGTATAATGAATTTCAAATTTTTTTCTTGTAATATTGTATAAAACAAAATACTTTGGGTCGATTTGCTTTATTCTTTTTACAATATCAAAAAGGTCATCTCTAATAACTTTATAAATCATAATAAATATAGCAAAACTGCCATAAAACTATGGCAGTTGCTATCTCCTTAATTATTCTGGGTCACTTTCAGCAGCAGGAGTTTCTGTTACTTCTTCCTGTGCTGGTACTATTGTTAATTTTGCTTGGCCTGAGCATTTGTTACAGATAAGGTCTGCATACTTTACTAGTGTTGCATTGTATGTTGCATAACCTGCATTTTGTTTTAAAATTCTGCCATCTTCACCTGCAAGCCATTCCCAATCACAAAGTTGATGCAAAGCAAATTCTTTTGTGTTGAGTAAATACATTGTGCCGTCTTCAACAAATCTATCACTTACAACTGGAATACCATTGTAGCTGATTGCTTTGTAACCACCTTCAAGCACCATGTAATCAACATTTTGTTTATATTGAGCAAGATAGGCTTGATATGCTCTTTTAACATCACTAGAACATGTAATGTAATCTACAACGCTACCTGCGTTTTCTTCCAAGTAATCGATAGCTGTTTGAATCTCAATATCACTAATTGCTGTAATATTTGCTTTGTATGGGTTCATCCAAGCATTTGATGCTCTTGTAACACCATATAAATCACCAGTGCCAAAAATAGCACCGAGTCCTGTTAATTCTTTACCATAAGAGTTTTGAACAACCAAGAATGTATTTGCTACAACACCTTCTGTTAAAGTTTTGTTTACCGTGATTGTTTTGTTTACTCTATCAACTGATGTGATTCTTGCACCAGATAATACTTTTGTTGATGCATCACTATGAATATCAATAACAAGACCTTCAATAAGATTTTTAACGCTATCTACTGTAATAACACCACTTGAAACTGATGCTACAGTTGCAAGTTTACCAGTACCATCACCAAATAACATTCTGCCAAAGTTAAATTGACTTGCTTTGATTAATCCTTCCATTTCTGCATTTAAAAGATTAACAAAACTACCAATGTTGTTTTCGCTTGCTCTTATTGCTTTATCACTAATTTCTATTGTTCCATAAAGGTTTTTTAATGTACTAACAAACTTAACATAATTATTTTCTGCACTAGCAGGAAGTGCTCCTGTTTCATCACCTGCACCAATACCACCATTAATACCAAAAGGTGCAACCTTTATGATTTCTTTACCCCAAACATCTCTTGTTGTTTGTTCAATTTTTGAAAGAAGTGGGTTTACATTTGTGTTGAGTTGATTTGATACAACTTCTAAATACACACTTTTAAGTGCTTTATCTGCACTACTTAAACTTACCATAATTTTTCTCCTATCTATTTTTTAAATAGGCTTCCACCATTTTTCCAGCATCTTTAATAGTTTTTGGCTTTTTAACTGGGCTTGTAAATGGCCCCGAGCCACTAACACTGGAAATAAGTGGCATAGCCTTTTTTTGTTGTAAACCATCAAGATAATTGTTGATGATTTTTTCACTTATCTCATGATTAGAATAAATATAATTATTTAAAAATTCTTCATCACAAATAAGTTTTTCATACGGCACAAATTTGCCTGCCAAAACTTTTGTCAAAGCGTTTTGTAGTGAGTTTTGCCCTTTTGCAATACTTTCATCACTAGAAAGCACTTCGGAAATTTCTGCAACAAAATCTTTTGCCAAAGGTTGATTTTCAAAAAAGTCTTTAACATTTTTTTCCCAATCATCTCTTTCGTACTCTGGTACAAACTCTGTATTATCCAAAGCATTTATTTTGTCGGTTAACTCCTTAACTTTTTGACATTTTTGCGTAAACTCTTTTTCAAGATTTTGGTATGCCATGCCAAGTTCTTTAACCGACTTAAATTTTGAAATTGGAGAGCCGGAGTTTAACTCCATGTTTTCTGGCTGTTCCTCAGCATTCAAGGTAGAGTTTAAATTTTCGGGTTGTTCTCCAACAATATCTAAAATTTCTTTCATATAATCTCCATTTTTTAATGATAATTTTTTATAGTATAAAGTATTTTAAATAACAAAATAATTGTTAAAATGTATTTAATGTTTTATTATTTCAATATTAAATTTTTAAAAATTTCAATTAAAACATTGTTTTTTTGCGATTTTTTACTTATTTTATGCTAATTTTTCTTCTTTTTTTGATTTGTGCTCATTTATATGGTTTAACATAACTTCACAAATTCTTTCGTAATCTTCAACACTTTCTTCGCTATTTAAAGAAAGTAAAAACGCAGTGTGCTCTCTAATATGCAACTCATCATCATCAATAGGCAAAGTTTTAACTTCTTTAAGTTTAAGCATATCTAAGTTTTCTTTACCTGCTTTTTTTATGTGAAGTTCTGCAATATTATTTGCATCCTGCCAAATACCAAAGCCAATCATTTCTAAAATCTTTTGTTTTGTAGGTGTGTTAATTTCTCCATTTTTATCACTTAACAATCCTGCATTTAAAAGGTCAAAAATCATTGCTCTTTTTTGAGAAATTGTTTCGTTAATTTCGTTTGTTGTATCAAGCATTATATCATCACTAGAAATATCACTATTACTCCAATAAAATAACTGCATTGCTCCGTTTTGGTCAACAATTTTGCCGAGTCTTTTTGCAGAAGCAAATTGTTTGTATAATCTTAATATTTGTTTACCAATTTCTTTTAAAGCATATTTGATTTGGTCTATTGTTGGCTGTAATCTGTCAGTTTCTTGTGAAATTAATAATTCTAGTGCAACACCACTCATATTTGCAGAAAAATATTTTTTGGATATGCTTAAATCGCTAATACCAGCAATTTGTGTAAATTCTTCCAATAGTTTATCTTCTTCGTTTTCAAAAGAAGAAGGCAAGCCATTTGTATCTAAAATTTTTGGTGGGGTTGAGCCTTGTCTATATACTAAAACTTTGCCGGGAGAAAGTCCTTCATCTTCTAAACTTTCTATATCAACGCTGCCATCTTCAACTGACAAAATACCCATTGCAATTCTGTTTAAAAATTCATGCTTTCTGTTTTTTATCGCATTGTAACTTCTTTGAATAGGTATTAATCTTTCAATAACACTCACGCCCCAAAAGGAAGCTGGCTGAGTGATTGAACACTGTTTAACAAATGGATATCCTCTCTGATTTTCAGCTTTGTTGATGTAAGGTAATTCTGCCAATGCAAGCAGTTTATTGCCAGCAATAACAATAACTCTACCATTTGGATATTCTGTGGTTGGCTTTTCATATCTTTCAATTACTATTGCGCTATCTTTTGCTCTTTCACTAATAACTTTTGGCACACTTGCAGAGTATCCCAAACCGCCAGCAAGATTTGAATTTGAAAGTGTAAGTACATCAATATTTTCTGGATTAACCTCTACACCCCATAAAGTTTTAATTTCACTAACCTTGTATGGTTTTGCGTGAATAATACTTGATTGCTCTTCTAATGTTTCGGCAGTGTTGCTATCTGGAAAAATTTCAAATGGTGAACATACACTTATATCAACTTCACCCTTTTTGATAGGCATATTTTCTTTGGTAAGACCTATAATCTCGCCTTGATTACTATTCCAAACAATCTTGTAAAAACATGTTCCACAAATTTCACTCCAAATTGTAGCTTCACTAATCTTACTACTAAGTTTTAAATCATTTTGGACAGAATTTAAAATATTTCTTGATACCTTTGCGGAATTAACATCTATTTCACTGCTGCTATTTGGTGCAACACTGAGTGTCGGCCTAACTTTTGCGAGTTTTGCAAGCCTACTTTCTATAATAGGCGCTATATGATTATATACTTCTCTCTCTTGCCAAAAATATTGTTTGCTATATTCTTCAATCTCTCCTAAATCTGTTATGGAACAATACTGATTACCTGTTATAAAATTCATGTTTAATTGCCATTGACGCTCTAAATTTTTTCTGGAATCTTGTCTCTTTAAAAAATCATTTTTAACTTCTGCAACAATATCTTCTTCAAATTTAACAAATTCTTTATCAGCTGCAAATTCTTTTAAATTTGTACTGGATGCAAAATTATTGCTTTTTTTATGCATTATATTTCTCCTTTTTTCTTAACATATTTGGTGGACTTTGCGGAATAACATACTTGCCACATAGTGAATACAACTCGTTTAAACAAGTGTGACAAATATCGGTATTACCTTTAAAAATGCCACGTTTTAAACTAATGGAATAATCCGCAAAATTATTGCAACCAACCATATCACACTTTGTTTTTAAGTTTTCTAGTTTTTCAAGTTTCATCATGTCCTCCTAAATTATTTTGAAAGTTAGTATTATCAAAAGAATTGCCGTTTTCTAATAGCGACAAAGCGTTTTTGATTTCTTGTTTTAATTCTTCATCACTCAAAGCATCAAAGTCAATATTGTGTGACACGTTAAGTTCTTCTAGTAGCAATTTAACAGCGGAAATATCAGGCGGAACATCTTTTGTTGTTACCTTTTTTTTGCTTAGCTTTTCTCCATCTTCACCTATGCTGTACTCTTCAATAACTTCCTTATACTGATACCCCAGTGCTTTTTTTATAAGTGATTTCTCAATTTTATCCTTATACTTTTCAAAATCTTTATCCATAGTTACTCATAAAATCTCCTTGCAATTTATATAAAACAAACTAACTTGATTTTATTAATCAAATTAGTTTGGTAGTGCTTTGATACATTTTACGCTAATATAATTTATTAATGTTTTTATGTATTTTTAATTAAACTATTTTCTTAAACAATATAAAATCTTAACAAATAAAAAACAAAAAAAATTATTTAAAAAACTTATTTCTGCGTTCTCGCATTAGACGTTTACTTAAATTATTTTTAAAGTTTAAAAGCACAGACTCGGGTTCTTTTTTCTCTGAAAAGTTATCTAAACTCATAATGTAATAACGTAATTCATCTAGTGCGTGGTCATCTCTTTTGATGGGCACATCATCATCTCCCCAAAAATAAGCCTTAATCTCTCTAATCATATTTGGACAATTTTTAAACACAAAAAGTTTTCTAATGCCATTTGCATCTTTTATGTACTGTTTTACTTTTTGAATGCCCGGCAAAAGTTCTTTATTAACTTTTGGATTTGTTTTTATGTTATTTTCAAAAAATAAATCTACAACACTTTTTTGGCTAGCAAGAGTTTTTTGCAAACCTGCGCTATCAATTAGTGCGCATAGTTTACCATCATAATCTGTTTGCCAACCTAAACGGTTTGCAATTTTCCAAATTGCTTTAGAATGCTCTTCTATCGTTAAATTTTCTGCAAAATGTTCAGCAATCACAAATACATTTCCATCATTATCTCGTGCGTAAAAATGACAACTCAATGCATTTCTGAAACCAGGATCTATACTAATCATATCAAAGTTTTCTTTGGGTATATCAAACGGCTCAACAATGTTTTCATCACTAAAATTCGAATATACCATTCCGCCTGAAAATGTAAAATTACCATTGCATCTAGCATCAATTTCATCTTCACTCATCTGGCTCATTAGTTTTGTTATTTCTTTTTGGTCTAAAAATGGATTATCTTTCCAAGAAATGTTTTCACACCACACTTCGTTATCATTTTTATCATTTAAATATATTTCGTTGTAAACCCACGTTAAGCCTTTTAATGGCGTCATTGTTCCAAAAAGCTCCCCACATCTATCAAGAACTCTCATTTTGCATTCTAAATAAATATCATAAGGCGGCTCTTCATCAAACCACACAAAGTCTAAACTTGTACCCTGAAATTTTTCTCTACCTTGGTCACAACTTTTAAAACCCAATATAGAAATTCCACCAAAAACATTTTTAATATAAATTTTATCAATGACACCACTAGATGGATTCTCTTTTTTGCCAGAAAGCATAACAATATCTGCTATCCAACTTTTAGGTAAATATGATAAAATTTTACTTTGTGCAACATCTCTTTGTACTTGAGTAGAAAGTGAAACCGCCCACCCGCAAACATCTTTTTTATTTTTTTTATATGGGTGATTACCACGAAGAAGCCAGATTGTTTCTACTGCTCCGCACTCTGTTTTACCTGTTCTGTTACCACCAAAAACCCATCTGTTTTTCTTGTTACATTTGTGAAATTTTAATTGTTTTTGATGAACTTTTTGACCACTATTGTAAGATAAAAGTTTGCTATTAAATCTTTCTCTTATAAATTTTGTTAAACAGATTATTTTATTCTTTTGTCCATTTGAAATCATTTTTACCTCAAAAAAAGTCAGCAAAATTGATGACTTTTGTGTAATTTTTTATAAAATTTATAATTTTACATAAAACATATAAATTTGTTTATATTTTTAAAATATAATTATAAGTAAAAGTAAAATGTGAATAATATATTGTAGTATGAAAAAACTGCTAACAATTTGTGCCACTTTGCTATTTGTGCTAATCAGCATTTTTGTTGTAAAAAACACACAAACAATGCACGCAAGCACAGATACTTTTACAAGTGGATATGCCAAAATTGTATGTAACGATTGCTATATTTTAAGTAAGCCACAAAATGTTTGCGGAATTTTTTTGATTGAACAAAGCTATTATGTAAAAGTTATAGAAGTATATGACGATGTATATTTTAAAGTGCAATATTTAGAATTTGAAGGTTATGTAGAGAAAAGTAAAGTTCAGTTTGTAGAAGAATTCCCCAAAGAACCATTTCTGGTTGGCATAACTTTTGATATATATGACCTTGGCAATGTTTGTTTAAGAAGCACACCAGAAACCATTGATAATGATAGCAATATCTTATGCACCATTAAAAAGTCGTGTAAAGATATAACTTATTACGGCAAATGCAAAGGTGAAGAAGCAATTGATGGTCTTGGCAATGTTTGGTATTATTGCGGATATGAAGATGAGCAAGGCAATTTGTTTAAGGGTTATATCTATGCACCGCTCACCAGAAATTTAAGTGCAATTACAAGTTCTAACGAAAGTTTAACACTCGTTAATGTAGAAAA